>JAVHLY010000012.1 GCA_031081585.1 Armatimonadota bacterium | reverse complement strand
GGCGTCCGCTGCGGACGCGAGGTCGTCATCGTCCGCGAAGAGGTCGGGCTCGGATACCACCCCCCTTGCGGAGCTCGGGCGGCCCAGCACGACGATCCCACCCGCCGGGTGATCCTGGAGGCGTCCGGTCCTCGCCCGCCCCAGGAGATCCCGCCACCAGTCCGGGGGCGCAGGCGGCGATCCCTCACCCTCGGGCTGGTAGGCGAGCACCGCGTCAATCGCGTCCTGGATCTCGCCGCGGTCCCACCCCGGGGTCTCGGCCAGTCTGATCAAGTCGGCAAGCGGGGGGCAGGCCAGCCAGGGCGCAAGCACAGTCCGCTGCAGGCGCACCGCCGGTGGCTGGCCGGCTTCATCGCGCGCAGCCTCCCAAAGGTCGAGCCCGTCGGCACCCAGCCCTCGCTCGTTCGTGGCGTGGCCGAGCCCCGCGATCCCGTACGACGCGGGCACCACGACCACGTCGCCGGGCGCGATGTCCCCGGCTTTTCTCGCAACCAGCGACCGGTCGCGGCCCCGCCAGAGAAGACACGGTCGGATTCGGTCCCGGACGGGGTCGCGCTCGGTTTCGGCCCCCTCGACGTCGGGCGAATCATCCGGGGGTGCACCTTCTGCCAGCCAGCTCCGCACGCGCCAAAGCAGCGACTGGAGCATCTCTCCACTCACGGGAGGGCAAAGGGCTACGGTCTCCGCCCAGGTTCCATCTTGGTCCGGTGAGAGGTCGGAACGCCAGACGACGAAGACTTCAGCCGCACCGGGACGCCCATGCAGGTACAGGGAGACCTCCGGCTCCGGATGAGGCGGTGGCTCCGTTTGGCAGAGGAGATCCAGGTGAGCCGGGAGCAGCATTGGAGCGTTCTCGGTTGGGGCCAGCAGCCTGGAGACGTCGTCAATATCCCGTACCCTCGCCTCCAAGGCATCGACCCCGAAGTCCACGACCTGTCGGCCGTTCGATTGTGAGGCCACCGCGTCTCGGAGCCATTGCCACGTCTCCGACAGGGCAAGCCCGTAGATCGGGTCCGGCTTGTCAGGGTCGACGTCCTCCTCGCGGACGAGGATCGCTGCAGGCGGTGGTTCGTCCGAGCCCAAACGCGCCAGCCGGCCGAACCGCTGGCGGAGCGCATCGAGGCTGGCGCACTCCGTAACGAGTGCGTCAAAACTGAAATCGGCACCCACCTCGAGGCACTGGGTGGATATAACAACGACGGAGCGCTGGGGTTCCTCCGGTTCTCTCGCTCGCAGATACCGTATCCACCGCTCGACGAGCTCATCACGCTCGAGGGGGCGGAAACGCCCCGTCAGGAGAACCACGTCCGCGCGGTCGGAAAGGGCTGCACTGAGAACTCCCGCGACCGCTTCGGCGGTCCGCACGCGGTTGACCATGACCGCCACGCGGCGCCGTCCCTCGGCCAGGTACTGCGCCGCGCGAGCGGCGGCCTCGGCGACCAGCGGATCATCCGACTCGCCGTCCTCGTTCTTCTTCTTGCGCTCGCCTCCGACCGTGACAAGCTCGGCCAGCTTCGACGTGCGAAGCCGCCGGTGAATCTTCGGGTGGTCGAGCGCCCGCTCGCGCTCGTGGCCCGGAAAGATTGCTCCCGCCGGGATCCCCTGCGGCGGCGTGGCTGACATCACCACGAAGGCGAACGGTGACGACAGCGGCTCTTCGGCCCACCTCGGCCCTCGGAACCGGGCGATAGCCTCGAGAGTTTGCATGAAGGGCACGGCGCAGTGGGCCTCATCGAGGATGATCAGGCTGTCGTTCGCCGCGAGGCCGGCGAAGATGGGAGCCGCGAGCAGGCTGTGTCCATAGCCTCGGAACAGGAGCCGCGAGCCGAGCTGGTCGACGGTGGAGGTGATGATCGCGGGCTGCGAGGGAATCCGCGCCCAGCCGTCGTCGCGAAAGATCCCACCGCGGAGTCGGGCAACGGCCAGCGGGCGTTTGGTGCCGCTCAGCGCCCGCAGTCGGTCGGCGACCTCCTTGAGCGACCCGCCAGTGGCCGTGGCCAGTCTCTCGGAGATGGTTTGGGCGCGCTCAAAGGCCTCGTCCACGACGATCCGCCGGTCCACGACGAACCAGATGCGGCGTGGTGCGGTACGCTCGGCGAGCGGGCGGTATGCTTGGGTCGCCAGAGCATAGACGGCGATGTCGAGACATGCGGTTTTGCCCGAGGCGGTCGGCAGATCCAGGGCTAATGGCCACTCCCCGGCTGCCACGCGCTCGGCCAGCATCTGCTGCCAGGGGAAGGGGTCCTGGCCCCACAGGGCGTCGAAGAAGCTCCCAAACGTCCACACGAGGTCCTTCACTCGCGCTCGCCCCCCCTCCGGTGGTCCCGCCAAATCCCATCGTCCCCGATCCACCATCGCCTCGGTGCGTTGTCCGGCGTCGCCGTGCCCGGAACCCACAGCGGCTTCGCGCGGATCGACCGGAGCCCAGCGCGGGAACGATCCCAACCGGCGACATGCTCGAGCGCGCCAAGCATGGAGGCGTCCGTGGTCGCGTGGCCGAGTACCCGATTGGTCTCAACGCTGGGATCCTCGTCTTCGAGCGATATCTGCGCGCCGAAGAAACTGCCTGTCGGATCGAAACCCTCACGCTTGATGGCACCGAGCCCGTAGCGCGTGTCGCCGCCGAGGAAGAGCGAGTCGACCGAGCCCAGGTCGATATCGTTCTTCGTGAAGACGTAGCCAACGAGCGCGACCTCACCGCGCCCCCTTCTCCACCTTCGCGTGATGCACTCGGTCTCGCGCAGGCTGCCATCAGCCGCACTGTCCGACTCGGGATCGATAGCGGTTCCGGGGCGTGCCTCCAGCAGATGGAACCGGAAGTCGCGATCCGCGACGGGCTGTTGCCCGTCGCGGTCGTCCTCGCGCGCCCACGTAAGGCCGTGTCCCTCCCTGAAGCGAGGAAGCCAGGCGCTCCAGGACCGGCCGTCCCATTCCGCCGGAAAGAGGTAGCTGAATCGGGCGCGCTCGAGCAGTTTCTTGCCCGCTTCGATGAAGTCGGCCGGGCGGCTCTGCGCCAGCTCGGTCGTACAGGCACCCCAGACCGCGCGAGCAGGTACGTAGAGGCGGCACCGGTTCAGCGCCCCTGCGGGCGCCATGCCGACGGAAAGCGGCCCCTGAAGCTTCCAGACCCAGCGGTGCAACCTCCAGATCATCGGCCGCGCCTCAACCCGCCGCGAGTCCTCGAGTGGTAGCAAGCGTAGATCAACGCCTGGCGCAAAAGATCGCGGGCGAGGAGCAGACCGTCAAGGTCATCGGCCAGTGAGGCCCGTACGTGAGCAAGGGCGTCACGTTCGTCGCCGCGAAGCAGAGCGCGCTCTGTCGGATGGGTCCTCAGAAACTCATAGCACTTCTGGCTGATCGCTCCCCCGGGCTTCCCCCCGCGTGCCTTCAGATACAGGAAGAACGCATACGGCCCCTGCTCCTCGAGCACAGAGAGCGCATCGATCAGGAGTTTCTCCTCCACCCCACCAATCGTCGCCAGAGCGGAGCCCAGCTCAGCGCATGCGAGGTCGAGGTTTTCCATCACAACGCCTCCCCTATGTGCTGTGCACCGCCTTGAAGCACCCGTAGCCGCCCCATGCCCCGCGTACCCATGCCGCCGATACCCAAATGCTCGAGGTAAGTAGATGCCCTCCGTACGACGCCATGGACCTCCTCAGGGCTCCTTACTGCAGTGACTGCTTGATTCCCGATCCGGAAGTGTTTGGGATCTCGACAGGTAACAGTCCAAGAAAGTACAGTGCCCCGGGGAATCGCCTCGTAGGTAAAGAGCGCACCTTCCTCGGCCGCACCCGTCCCTGGGTCGATGGATACGGACGTGCGCACCTCGAGGTTGCTGTTCACCACGTGGCTGAAAAGCTTGTCGGAGACGACAGCGAGGGCGCGCGTGATCTCCTCGGTCACACCCCGAGCCTTCAGCGCTTGCGTGATCGAGTCCCAGACGCCCAGCTTCTTGACCGGCAGCATCAGCCAGCCCAGGTTCAGTGGGGAGCCGTCCACTTCGCGGTAGATCGCCTCCCCGTCTGCTTCCACCGGCTGTCCAATGATGTCACGCAGAGAGTCGGGGCAGGTCACCCAGACCGGCCCCTCGCGCGTCGCCACGGGAAAGAGCAGGACGTGCGCATCGCTGAAGGCCGCGAGGCCGGCGAAGCCGCCAGCATCCCCGCGTGCGAAGCCGAAGACAGTACAGATCGGACAGTCCGGCTGGCCGCAGTGGCCGCCCGTTCCGTCCTGCTTCGGCTGGCCTTGGCCCGCACAGTCGGGATAGTACGGCTTCTGCTTGCCGTTAACCTGGCGGTTGGGATGCTTGTCTTGCTGCGCCATCGCGGCGTACGCACGCAGCACACCGGCAAGACTGGACCCGGGGATCTTGGGGACCCGCGTCACCGGATCCCGCACGATCGTGAGGTCCACCCGGCCGAGCCGGCTCCCGCCCGTGCCTACATGAATCGGATCGAGCGCCAACCCGACGTACCGAGATACCTGAAAGCTTCTGGCCGTATCAGGCATGAGCCACCTCCCGGATCCTCTGCTTCAGGGTGACCACGTGCCACTCGATGGCCCATTCGAGCGTACCGTCGGCTGCCGCCTCGACGAGGTGGTCGAGCGCAGCGCCGCCAACATCGAGGCGCTCTCCGAGCAGCGCGCGGGCGAGCGCGAGCCAAGCTTCGCGTCCGCCGGGAAGCCAACCGCCATCGGGCCCACGCCACGCCTCGGCACGCTCGGCGAGTTCCGACCACGCCCCACGAAGCGCCGCCTGGCTGGGCCCCGAGCGCTCAAGGAGGCGCCAGACGTCCTGCATGCGGTCCCAGGCCGCGAGCGGGCGGGGCAGGACCGGCTCGAAGCGCCGCCCAGTGCTTTCGAGGAACACGGTGGCGATGCGAGCGGGAGCGACGACCATGCCATCACCAGGCCATACATCCTGCACGTGGCGGTAGATCCGGCCGTCCTGCGGATTCCCGAAGTCGAGCGGTGCGCGAAGGCGCCGATCACTCACTCGGACGTACGGGTAGAACACGTCGCGGCGCCCATCGGGCAGGCTGACGGGAACGGCACGGAGCTCGGTCTCCCCGTCGGGGCGGACGAGGCGGAGGCTGACGACCCCTTCGCGCACCTCGCGCTCGGCTACTCGCCAGATCTCGTCCGCTGCCGCGTGCAGAATGTGCTCCAGTGACCGCGCCGCCTCGATTACGGCCTGGAACGGCACCATGCGGGGAAAGGCAACGACCCCGATCCGCAGCGGCAGCCGGTCCCATACACGCGACATCTCCTGCTTCCAATTGTTGTAGGCAAGGTCCACGCACCGCGACGCTGCTTCGAGCGGCACGAGGACGCGGAAGCGCAAGGGGCTCAGCTCAAGAGGGATAACGGGATGGTAGGTGCCGAGTCTGCTCGGCACCTCGCGAATGCGGTTGACCACGAGCTCCATCACCTGGTCATGGTCGTCACCGCGCAACTCGACTACCTTTCCTCGAAGGCCATCGGCCGCCGCTTCGTTGCGGAGCAGCCGAGACAAGTTGCAAACTGTGACGAATCGGCCCTCCCGGTACAGCACGCTCACCGGTGCCTCGCCCAGCCGGCCGTTGTATACCTCCCCTTCCTGCCAGACCGTACTGGACCCGTTGCCAGCCTCGAGTTCGAGACGTCGCACCCGCCACCGATTCGCGTCGGCCGCGGCCTCCTCGCGAAAACGTGCGAGAAGCCGACCGAAGAACGCCTCGCTTTCCCGCCAGAATCGATACACGCGGCCCGGCGACGGTAGCTTGCGGAAGAGCTGGTGCACGATCCAGCGGGCGCGCCCGCTGTCATCCAGCTCGTCCCAGGCTGGGGCCTTCGCACGGTCCTCGACGATCTTCGAGAAGAACGTCCGCCAGTCGCTCTCGTGGCGGTAGCCCTCCTGGAGGCTGCTCAACACCGGGTCTTTTCGGTTGAACGCACCGAGCTGACTCTTGACATACTGAATGAGGCTCTCGAAGGGCCGGTCCGTGTCAACCGGGTTCGCGGTGTTCCCCAGGACCTGGTTGTGGCGCCGCCATTCGGGAGCCGCCTGGGCGCGCAATGCGTCGACCCGCGTGCCGTCGAGCCACGGTTCGATGTCGAGGCTCAGTGTGAGAAGTGCCAGCCGATCGTTCCCATCCGCCACTTCAGTAATCCAGATGGTGTCGTCGCCGAGCTGCCCCTCGAGCCATGCCCGGAGACGGTGATTGCGACGGTCACGGCACGGAGCACAGGGCTTCTGCTTGTCCGTCGGATCTCCGTTCGGGCGCACGAGACAGACGGGGCACGTGTGGCCGGGTGTCGCTGGTCCACTCGGGGCAACGGTCCACGGTCGGTGAACCGGCAACGCGAGCCGGCAGCGTGTCGCGGTGATCGCGTTCGTCATCGGCACCAGCGACCGTGTGGGAGCGCTCAGGTCGCAGTGCGGGGGCGTCTCCAAATCGAGCTTCCGAGCGAGTCCGTCGATCTCTCCCCTTAGCCAGTCCCGCCACTCGCTCTCCTCGATTGCTCCGCCGCCATCGTCCCGTTCGCCCGGGAACGAGAACACGTGCATCGAACCATCGACGTAGAGCACCGAACCGACGGCAAGATCCACTTCCACGAGCCGGCGGACGTCCGAGAAGAACCTGTCCAGAGCAAGGCGTGCCCCGGTCCAGTCGCCGATTCGCACGGCCCGCGCCTCGTAGTGGTCCGCACCCATGCCCACGGTGAGGAGGCGCCAACGGGTCTTGTGCTTGATCCTGCCGTCAGACCAGGGGAGGGCCGAGCCCTCGAGGATCACACCGGCCACGGCGCTCTTGAACAGCGCTGCGGCGACGTAGGACTGGTCCCAGACCGTTACGTCGTTGTTCGGAAGCCTGGTCTCGGCGACAGTCGAGGCGAGCGCCGAGCGAATGAAGGCCCGCGGCCCAATCGCGCTGTCCCGCCAGTTCCACCAGGTATCGAGATTCGTGTTTTTGTTGCTGCCCAGTTGTTGAAGCTCTTCCAGCACCCGGCGGGCTTCGCCGACGAGCCGCGCCCAGCCACTGGCTGTGAGCACGTCGGGCGGGTCTGCTAGGAGGTTCCGCCGCGGCTGGCCGAACGGAGAGGCGATCCACATGTGGGTCGCGTCCTGGGCGAGATACCTGACAGTGTTCTCAGCGTAGCTCTGCTTCTCGATCCCCGAGGCCATCCCGTGCCCTGCTTGCAGCAGGCCGAGGAGGCCGGAGTTGCTCTCGCGATGCTTCTCAACAAACTCCGTGAAGCTCTCTGGCCACGGGTTCAGACCGCCTAGCTGAGGATAGGCTCTCCTCAACCAGCTGAGGAGGTCGTCCCACGGGAACGGTGGCGATTCCTTGGCAAACCAACGCAGGTCGTCGTAATCTGTCTTCTGGCCTCCGTATTTACGAAGGAACTCGGCGCGGCACTTACCCAGCATGTGGAACCAGCCCACGCACTCCATAGCGAGGAGGAGGGAGCGGTGCTCCCGGAGCTTATCGGGAGCGGTAAAGGCGCTCATGCGTTGCCTCCGAGCCATGACGAGAACGAGTTGACGAAGTCACTTACCGTCTGTTTTTGGACAGTTGCCTCGCCCTTCCGATACGCCTTCCACAATTCGGGTCTGGCCGTTCCCCAGCCCACGGTGCGCTTGGCCGAGATGCCGTACTTGCGTAGCAGGTCGTCTGTGGCCTTGAGCAGACCCAGTAGCGCGCCCGACCGTTGCGGGTTCTCCTCCATACCGGGCAGCGGCGCGTAGAGCAAGCGCAGAACGCCCCTCGCCTCCGGTGGCACGACCTCGTAGTAGATCGGCTGCGTGCCCGCGCGGGTCGTTCGGCTGTGCGGGTTGATGACCTCGAAGCCCAGGCAGTCGAACCAGGTCGGGTAGAACGCCAGCGCGCCACGCTGGAAGTCCTCGTCCTTGCCCTTCTCGTTGCCGAAGAGGTGGCGGATGTGCCCAGGGTCGAGATTCCGCATGCGGCAGGCCCACCGCAGCAGCCCCTTCCAGCTCGCGGCCGCCATGAACGGCACACCGAAGACGCGGTCCTTTCGGGCCGGGTTGTCGAGGACGTGGAAGGGCCGGTCGTCCTTCGAGTACCAGGGCGTCTCGAGGGTGAACGCCACCTCGAAGCCGATCCAGCCCCGAGCGGGGAGCTGGCTGAAATCCGGCTCGAGGCGGAGGGCAGCCGGCAAGGCGAGACCTGCCCTGCCAGCGATGTGCTTCAGGTAGCAGCGCCGGGCTTCGTTCTTCTCGGCGCTTCCGCGGGCGGACCACGCCGTGCAGCCGTCCACGAAGCCGGAGCCGAGTCCTGCCGGAGCGGTCATCTGGTCCGGGCAGGCCCGCTCGTCTGCGAGCGAGGCGTAGAGGTCTTTCATGAACTCGTCGTCCCGCTGAGCAGTCGATCTATGATCTCATCGCCCGTGAGGAACTCATCGTCTCTCAGATCGGGCCATGCCCGCCTGAGCCTCCCCTTGATCGCCTCGAAGTCCACCGTCCCAGGCTTGACGAAGCCGAACGTGCGCGCCGGGCTCTTGAAGCTGAAGACCTTCTTGCTTTCGCGCTGCCGGCCCGCAAGCCACTCATTCGCACGTCTCTGGCCATTGCGAATTTGCTGGCCTCTAGCCTTCTGCTCCTCGCGCCCAATCACGCGGTTAAATCGACTTTTGTCTGCATCCTCCCGGGCAAGGTACTTCCCGTTCACGCACCAGAAGTGCCGAAGCGAAGCCCACGCAAAGTCGCCGTGCTGTACCGTGCACCACTGCCCGTTACGCACGTAGGCTTCGAGTTCTCTCCGTCGTACCCCCGCCGCGAACCCGTCCTTCTCGAACGGGCCCTTTAGAAGATCGATTATGCCGTAGTCCTGATGGTGGGGCCGACTCGCGCGTGAGGTCTCGTCCGAAGGCTTCAGCACCGTCTTGCCGCCGATGGCGCCGTAGTCAGCGATCAGGTGCAGCGTCAGATCAAGGAGCGCCCATTCTTCGGGGGCAATCTCGCGAAGCGGCTGGAAGCGAAGGCGAAACCGATTGCCCATCTGAAGCGGCTCCCGCTGGATCGTGTCTCCGTCGGCTCCGGCAAGGACCTGGAAGCGGAACTTGCGCGCCCAGCCGGTGCAACCGAACAGCTCGCAGACAACGCAGTGATCCTTAGCCCGACACTTCGTGTCTATCGGATCGCAGGCGCTGCCATCTAGCCCGCGAACCAACACCTCGAACCACCACCGGATCGAGCCCAGGAGGCCAATCGGGACAACCTGCTCGTTAACGATTTTCTCGCGGTCGTTCTCGATCTTGACGCTCCCGGTCCAAACAGGGGTCAGTGCGTTCAACTGCCATTCGCGAGCAGCGTCCATGATTGATCCTCAACCTTCCCCGAACCAAGCCGCGTGCCCGCTGGTTAGCTTTGTCCCGAGTCGCCCTCCGCAAACCGTGAACAACGAATGTCTCTCTGCCCCAGGCCGAGGAGATTGGCGAGCTGCGGCCGCGCGGTGACCTGCCTCACGACTTTCCCCCCTCACCCTGCGACCCGGACGGCCACATCGGCCTGGCCACCCCGTATCCCCGATACCTTCCCGCCCCGATGAGCACCGGTCCGCGCACCGGTTCGTCGAAGACAAGGATCGCGTGGGCGTGGCGACGCTCGCTGCCATCCTTGCGCGCAAGGCGTGGGAAAACGTGCGCGGGCGGCACCCCGAGATGGGCCGAGACCGCCGTCACGACGACCTCTCGCGGGCGTGGCAGCCCAACCGCTGCACAGGCGGCGGCGATCATCTCGGCCACCTCCCGCTGGTACTCGCCCCGATCTTTCGCCTTCGGGTGTCGGTCGAACGCCACAGGCGTCACGGTGGACCAGTGGGTCGCGCCGTCGGGGTGCGCGGTCCAGGCCTCAGGTCTCAGGTTCCACGGCGGGCGACCGCCGGCCTCCCGATCCAGACGCCAGGCGCCGAGAGCTCCGAGCCTGAGCTGGCTTACGCGTGCAAGCACCCGGAGTACCTGGCGGCGCTCGTCGAGTGTTAGCTGTTGGGGTAGGACAATCCCCATCCCCAACAGGTGGCCGTCCGCGTGCGGGTGTCCAACGAAGGCGAGCGGCAGGAACGCCAGATGAGGTGCTTCGAGTGGCGCGCCGTCCCGGTGGTGGCCGCTCACGATCTCCCGCACACGGTCCGGCATGTCGTTGCACTGGCTGACCAGGGCCTCGCGCCAGCGCGTGGTGACCGTCGCCACGGTGCGCAGGCTGAGCGCCTGATAGGGGCCGCTCTCGCGCTCGAGGCGGAACACGACGAGGTGGGGGCTGAAGACGGTCCCCGGGGTCTCTTTCGGAGACTCGGCTGCAACTGGCCGCGCATAACCCTGGTAGAAAGGCACCTGCGGTCGGAGCCGGGGAGGCGGCTCTCCTCCGAACTCCTCACTCAGCCGCCTTTTCGCGGCTCGCCGGGTTTTGGCATTTCCATCCTCTGCGGCGACGAGAAGCGCTGCGTACGCTTCGACCGCCACCTGATTGTATCTGCGCTCGAGGTCCGCGAGCAGCCCGGCCGACGGCACTCGCAGGTGAATCTCCGCACGCTCCTCGTCGGGAATCCAGGTGGGTTCGCCGGCTTCCTCAGAGGTCGCCATCCACATCTGGACCAGCGACATGGAGTGGCCGATCCGGGTCACCTTGGCGCACAGTTGTGTTAATGCGCGCGCCACCGGCTCCTGTGGCACGGCCTCCGGCCAGACAAGGTACACCACATCCTCGTCGGGCCAAGTACGGGCGAAAGTCCGGGGTTGGCGGTCACGGGCCAGTTGAGGGACGGACTGGATAACCGCAGTCGGCGGCTTGGTCTTGTTGCCGGGTTTGTCGTTGACCGGTACATAGTGGGTGACGACCGCCCGGGGGACGTGCTCGGGTGCCCTCAGCGAAGGCGCGGGCAGCGACTCCAGCCACTCCAGGGCCCGGCGCTCGTCGGGGTCCTCTCCTGTCTGGAAGTGTGCCGCCGCGAGCGCCATGAAGACCCGCGCGGGGTGTGGCGGCCACTCGGGCCGCTCGCGTTCCGGCTGCCGTTCGTGTGGTTCACAGGCGGCTGCAAAGCCATTCAGGTACCGGATCCCAAAGGCCAGCATGTCACGCTGTCTCCCCAGTCTCGCCGGTCTTCTTCGCCGCCTCGATCTGGCTCAGGCGTGCGAGTTTCACCAGCTCCTCAGAGGGCTTGAGAACCACCGGTTCATCCGGCCACGGTAACCCCTTCTCCTTGGCTTGTCTTACAGCTTCCTTGAGTAGAGCAATGGCGGTCTCGCCAGTGAGCGAGAACCGCTCGGGCTCGGCTCCGGGTCGGGCCAGTAGCTCCCAGACCGTCGGACCGTCAGGCCACAGAAGGCACCGCGACCGCAAGTCGGCCCCGGCTTCGAAGGCGAGGGTGGCCGCACAGAGCCCAAGGGCCGCCAGCACGGTGCGGGCGGCCACGTCCACCTCGTCCTGCGGCGGCTGGCCGTTCAGTGGGAAGCGCAGACGGCGGAGGCAGATCAGCGAGAGGGTGGTCGTCTGCTCTGCGTACTCGATCGTGACGCCATCGTAGTAATTTTCCCGGGTCTTCTGATCCGTCTGCTTGGGGAAGGGGACGCTGGCAAGGCCGAGCTTCGATGGGCGGACGCCCCGGTTCCTGCCTTCTGCGACGCGGAACTCCGTCCGGTCCTCCGAGGGGATCACGGTGACGTCCCTGCTCGTCCCAAGGGGATCCCGTCGCACACCACGTCGAAGGTCTCCGACCTCCACTCCGACTCCGACGATCTCGGACACCATTGCCCGCTCGAACTTTGCCCCGAGCCCGCCTTTGGGCCCGGTCGAGTCCCACATGCCAAACAGGAGCGCCGTGGGGCAGAGCTCGAACAGGGGAGTCGCATTGGTCGGACTCACCGTGTTGAGCGCCTTGCCCTTGTCGGACTTCCGGAACGGCACACCGTCCAGCTCGCTGTACCGCAAGGTGGCGTCAGCCAGGCGGTGTGGCACCTGCAGGCTCGTGATCTTCCCCACCCTGTCGATTAGTCGACCGGCCCGCTCGTCGGCTTCCAGGTCGCCCGTGGGATCGTACTCCGTGAAGTCCACGACCACGAGCGGGATCCTGATCCTGCCGGCGTCCACTGCCTCCTGGAGGGCCAGTTCCATGCGGTTGGCCTGGCTCTGCACGCTGTCCAGCAACACACAGGTGACTGGTCCATCACGACCCGGGATACGTCGC
Source organism: Armatimonadota bacterium (assembly GCA_031081585.1). Classification (NCBI taxonomy): domain Bacteria; kingdom Bacillati; phylum Armatimonadota; species Armatimonadota bacterium. The sequence continues at coordinate 74,211 of JAVHLY010000012.1, read as the reverse complement.
TGTTCGATGGCATAGACGGCACCTGCGAACGTCGGTGGGAATACCTTCTCGCCGGGACCGCCTGCCGGCAGGAGCCGCCGGCGGCAACGGAACGCCGCGGCCGCACCTTTGACAGCACTCTTCAGCACCTCAACGCTCAGTTGTTCCATGGTCTCCTATTCAGCCTCCCTGCGCTTGGACTCGAGAAGTTCCAAGGTGTGCTGAGGAGATTGCAAATTCGTTCATAGCGAGGTCGTTCGCCCAGGCGGCGACCTCTTGCCGAAAATTCGACACTCCCTAAAGATTTCCTTGACTTGATTCTGGCGCCGCGGGGGCCTTGATCTGGGGCGTCGTGGTTCCTCGCCCGAGCGCGAGTGCCTGCGGGAACCCTCAGCCAGGCGCGCGCCCAGCCCGGAGCGCAGGTTGATTCAGGAGGGAGCCGTCGGAGGGGAGGCGAGGCCGTCCAGCACGCACCAGACGCCGGCGTTGCGGGCTTCGGTGCGGGCGGCCTCCGTGACGTCGTTCCCGGCAACGGCCGCCACCGCCGGGAGGCGCGTGATGTTCGAGAGGAGTCCTGCCCGGCGGGCTGCCCGGCGCACGTCGTTGGAGTCGACGACGGCCGACACCTCGACGACGAGGTAGGCTTCGGCCCCGTCCTCCGGCCGCCGCCCGAGGGCGACGAGGTCGCTCCTGAGCAGGTCGGCCGCCTCCTCCTCGGTCAGGACGCGCCGCTGCCTGGCCTCGTCGGCGAGCCGTCCCAACTCCTCGTCGGTGACGAGGCGGAGGCGTCGCAGGACCCCGTGGAAGTAGGCATTGAGGTGGGACCGGTAGCGCAGCTCCAGCACGTCGCCCTTGAGGTCCCCCACATCGGAGGCCAGTCGGGTCATGGCGGTGGCCAGGACGGCCATCTGCTCGGCCAGGGCATCGACCCGCCGGGTGAGCGTCTCCAGCCCCGCAGCCAGGGCGTCCACGCGTACGGCGAGGGCATCGACCCGGGCGGTGAGGGCTGTGAGTTGCTCCTGGGTGCGCGCCTGAGCGTCCGCCAGGCGCTCCAGGGCGGCTTCGATTCTGTTCACACGCGCCTCTAGCATGGCTGCTTCAACCCATACTCTACCATCGGCCGGCGCCCGGCGAATTGCGGGGGCGGACGTGCAGTGGCGCAGGGACCTGGGCTAACCTCCAGCCCCCGGGCGTTCCGGGGAGAGGCGGGAGGGCCACCGCTCTGGCGGGGGGACGTAGTCGGCGAACCGGTCCAGCAGCACTTCAGGGTCGTCGGCGAAGACCACCATGGCGCCGTGCTCGGGCCGCAGGAACCCCTCCGCCACCATGCGGGCCACGTGCGCCTGCAGGGTGTCGTAGTATCCGTCGACGTTCAGCACGCCGCAGGGCTTGGCGTGCAGGCCCAACTGCGCCCAGGCCCACACCTCGAACAGCTCCTCCAGCGTCCCCACGCCGCCCGGCAGGGCGATGAAAGCGTCGGCCAGCTCCACCATGCGCGCCTTGCGCTCGTGCATCGTGGTGACCACGTGCAGCGTGCTCACGCCGTCGTGGGCCACCTCGCGCTCCACCAGGTGGCGCGGGATGACGCCGGTGACCTCGCCGCCGTGGGCGAGCACGGCGTCGGCCAGGACCCCCATCATCCCCACGCGCCCGCCGCCGTAGACGAGCCCGAGCCCGCGGCGGGCCAGCAGCGCTCCCAGCGCGCGGGCCGCCGCCGCGTAGGCCGGCCGCACCCCCGCGGAGGAGCCGCAGAAGACGCAGACCCGACGCAGGGCGGTCACGGGAGGCCTCCCCGCGGGTGTGCCGCCCGGGACTGGATCACGCGATGCGGCCCCGGCGGTCGTCCACCCGGCGCAGCTTGCCCCCCTCGCTGCGCGGCAGCGTCCCGGGCGGCATGAGCGTCACGCGAGTGTGCAGGGCCAGCACGCCGAACAGCGTCTCCTCCACCCGGCGGCGCAGCGCCTGGACCGCCGGCGCCTCGGGGGCCAGCGCGCCGCCGGCCCGCTGCAGGAAGGCCTCGCCGACCTCCACCTGGACTTCCAGCTCGTCCAGCGTGTCGCGCGTCACCACCAGGCGGTAGTGGGGCGTCAGGTCGGGGACGGTGCCGAGCGCCGCCTCCACCTGGGAGGGGAAGACGTTGATGCCGCGGATGATGAGCATGTCGTCGGTGCGTCCCACCACCCGGCTCATGCGCACGTGGGTGCGGCCGCAGCGGCAGGGCTCGTCGATGAGCCAGGCCAGGTCGCCGGTGCGGTAGCGGATCACCGGGACGGCCTCCTTCGTCAGCGTGGTGAAGACGAGCTCCCCCCGCTCCCCGGGCGGCAGCGGCTCGCCGGTCCGGGGATCGACCACCTCCACGAGGAAGTGGTCCTCGAAGATGTGGGCCCCCCGCTGCTCCTCGACGCACTCGTTGCTGACCCCGGGGCCGATGACCTCGCTGAGGCCGTAGATGTTCACGGCGGTGATCCCGAGCCCGGCCTCGATGGCCGCCCGCATCTCCTCGGTCCAGGGCTCCGCGCCCAGCACTCCGTAGCGCAGCGGCAGCGTGCCGGGAGCGATGCCCCGGGCCCGCAGCGCCTCGGCCAGCGTCAGCGCGTAGGTGGGGGTGCAGGCGATGATGCGCGGCCCGAAGTCCTGCAGCAGCAGGATCTGCCGCTCGGTGTTGCCCCCGGAGACGGGGATGGTGCACAGCCCGAGCAGCTCGGCGCCGTAGTGCATCCCCAGGCCGCCGGTGAAGAGGCCGTAGCCGTAGGCGTTCTGGAAGACGTCGCCGGGCCGCGCGCCCGACGCCGCCAGGCACCGGGCGCACACCTCAGCCCAGACGGCGATGTCGCCGCGCGTGTACCCCACCACGGTGGGTTTGCCGGTCGTGCCGGACGAGGCGTGGATGCGCACGGTCTCGCTGACCGGCACGGCGAAGAGGCCGAAGGGGTAGGTGTCGCGGAAGTCGCGTTTGGTGGTGAACGGCAGGCGGCGCAGGTCGTCCAGCGTGCGCACCTGCTCGGGGCGCACCCCGGCCTCGTCGAAGCGGCGGCGGTAGACGTCGACGCGGGCGTAGACCCGCTCGACCACCTGCTGGAGGCGGCGGAGCTGCAGGGCGCGCAGGTCCTCGCGCGGCATGGTCTCCATCTCGGGGTTCCAGATCATCGCCGACCCTCACCCCCCGTTCTCGCGGGGGGAATTGGCAGGCGCCCCCGCGATCCCCTCCTCGACGCGCCGGCGACACGCCCCGGACAGGGCTACGCCGTGGGGCCACCGGCGAGCACGTGCGCGTAGAGCCGCTCGTGGCGCGCCAGCGCCTCGCGGTAGGCAGCGGCGGCCGGGCCGGGCTTGATGGTGCGCACCACCGCCGGCGGGGTGGCGATGGGGTCGCCCTGCCCCAGCGCCTCCAGCGCCAGCAGCGCCGCGCCGCGGGCGCTGGCCTCCTGGACGTCCACCAGGTCCACCGCCTGCCCCAGCACGTCGGCCAGGATCTGGGTCCACACCGCCGAGCGCAGCAGCGCCTGCCCCGTGGCCACGATGCGGTGCAGCGGCGGCAGGTGCGGCTGCAGCAGGCGGTAGAGGACGCCGAAGCGGTAGGCCACCGCCTCCATCAGCGCGCGCAGGACCTGCACCGGCGTGGTCTCCAGGCCGAAGCCCACCAGCCACCCGCGCGCCTCCTCCGGGTAGTCAGGGCTGCGCTCGCCCGCCCAGAAGGGGAGCACGGTGAGGCCGTGCCCGTCGGGCGGGACCTCGGCCAGGGCCATCTGCAGCCGCACGTCGTCGGGCTCAAGGTCCAGCACCTGCCGCGCCCAGGCGAAGAGGTTGCCGCCGTTGCTGAGCGCCCCGCCCATCACCGGGCGGTTGCCGTCGATGCGGTAGGTCCACAACCCCCAGGGGGGCGTGGCCGGCTCCCCGCGCCAGGCCACGCGCATCGCCCCCGAGGTCCCCACCATCACGGCCACGCGCCCGCGCTCCAGGCACCCCACCCCCACGTTCCCCGTCCCGCCGTCGCCAAAGGGCCCGTACCAGGGGCAGCGGGCCAGCGGCGGCCACCGCGAGGCGTAGGACTCCCGCAGGCCGCTCGCGGGCGCCGGCGTGTCGGCGAGGGATGGGAGCGCGTCCGGGTGTACCCCGGCCAGCGCCAGTGCCTCCGGGTCCCACTGGCGGGTGCGCTGGTCCAGCAACCCGGTGCCGGAGGCCATGCTCAGGTGCGCGTGGGTGCGCCCGAACCAGCGCAGGAGGAGGTACTCGGGGAAGGCCAGCCACCGGCGCACGCGCGCGGCGTCCTGCGGGCGCGACTCCGTCAGCCAGCGGATCCTGGCCAGCGGGTAGGAAGGGTGGAGGCGCGCGCCGGTGCGGGCGTGGAGGGCGCGCTCGTCCACCTGTGCGCGCAGGCGGCGCACCGTGGCCGCACTGCGGCCGTCCATCCAGGGGATGACCGGGGTGACGGGGCGGCCGTCGGCGTCCACGCCCAGGAGGCTGTGCCAGAACGTGGCCACCGCCACCGCGTCGACGGCGCGCCCGGCCGCGCGCAGGCGCGCCACGGCCTGGTCGAGGAGGGATTCGATCGTACCGGCCAGGTCCTCGGCGGCGGCCTCGAAGCCGCCGTCCACCGCCGACCAGGCGAGGGTGGTGGAGGCCTGCACGTCGGGCTGCCGCACGCCCCGGCGGTCGTAGAGGAGGGCGCGGGCCGTGGAGGTGCCGACGTCCAGCGCCAGGACCGCAGGGCCGCTCCCCGGCGCCCCTCCGGGCCTTCCCACCTCCTGCACCATGCGCGCGCCCGCCTCCGCCCCCACGGTCTCAGCGGGGGCGAAGGGCCGCGGGGCGGTCGGCCCCGGACTCGGTCGCCCGCCCCTGACCGGGCCGGCCGGGGGTCCGTTGCCCGGCGGCACCCAATCGCGGAGCCGGCACGATCATCGCGATGGTGGGGACGGCCAGGTAGCGGCGGGCGACCCGCTGGACGTCGGCGGGCGCGACCCGCCCGACCAGGTCGGGGAGGCGGGCGTCGGCTGCCGCGCCCAGACCGAGCAGCTCCAGCCAGCCCAGGGCGAAGGCCTGCCCCGCCAGGTCCTCCCGCTCGATGGCCAGCGCGCCGATGACCCGGTTGCGCGCCCGCTCCACCTCGTCCGCCGGCGGGGCGGTCTCCTGCACGCGGCGGACCTCCTGCAGCAGCCCCTCCACCACCCGGGGGAGGTTGGCGCCCTCCGCGCCCGCCGCCAGCAGGAAGGGCCCGGGTCCGGCGCGCGAGGCGAAGGAGGCCCCCACGACGTAGGCCAGGCCCTGCCGGTCGCGGATCTCGGCGAAGAGCCGGGTGCCGAGCAGGGCGGCCAGGACGCGCAGGGCGGGCCAGTCGGCGTGCCCGAGCCGCGCCCCCAGGTAGCCCACGCTCACCCACCCCGCCGCCACGCCGCGGCTCTCCCGCACTTCCGCCGGCGCTGTCGGGCGGGGCGCCAGCGCCGCCTCGACGGCACGCAGCAGGCGCAGCCTCGCGGGAGGCGGGTCGGCCGGCACGGCGGCGAAGGCGCGGCGCACGCGGGCGGCCACAGGGGCGGCCTCCACGTCGCCGGCCACGGTGAGCACCATGTTGGGGCCGGTGTAGGTGGCCCGGTGGAAGGCCACGAGCGCCTCGCGGGTGAGGGCGGTGACCGTCTCGGGCGTGCCGAGCAGCGGCCGGCCGTAGGGGTGGTAGGGGTAGAGCTGGGCCAGGAGGAGGTCGAAGGCGCGGGTCGCGGCGTCGTCGGCGGCGGCGCGGATGCGCGCCAGCGTGAGGCGGCGCTGCGCCTCCACGTCCTGCGGGTCGAAGCGCGGCTGCGTGACGAGCTCGGCCAGGATGTCCAGCGCCGCCGCCAGCCGCCGCGCCGGGACGATCACGGCCAGCTGGGTGTAGTCGGCGGTCGTCCCCACGCGCAACGTCCCGCCCAGCGACTCGAGCGCCAGCGCGATCTCGGCGCCGGTGCGGGCCGCGGTCCCGCGGAGCATCACCTCGCGGGTGAAGACCGCCACCCCGGCCTGGGACGCCTCCTCGGCACGCGAGCTGGCCCCCACCAGCAGGGAGACGGCGGCGAGCCCGGAGCCGGCCAGCGGTCGGACGAGCAGGCGCAGTCCGTTGGGCAGGACGTACCGGACGACCGGGACGGCGCCGGGCCCGGCGGCCGTGGACGGGGCCGCCGGCGCCCGGGCCACAGCGGGCGGCGATGGCGGCACCGCCAGGGCGACCGCGAGGAGGGCGAGGAGGACGACGAGGGTGCCGGAGCGGCGGGCGCTCACGGCGCGGAGGGGCGCGGGCGGACCAGCACGGCGGCGTAGCGGCCCGGGTCGAGGAAGCGGCGGGCGACGCGCTGGACGTCGGCGCGGGTGACGGCCCGCACCCGCTCCACGTAGCCGAGCCCCACCTCCAATTCGGCCACGGTGGCGTAGAAGCCCAGGGTGGTGGCCAGCCCGCGGCTGGTGTGGCGGCTCCGCAGCGTCTCCCCCTCGAGCAGCGCCCGCGCCCGCGCCACCTCCTCTTCGCTCACGTCCCCGTCGCGCACCGCCGCCACCTCCTCCAGCAGCGCCCGCTCCGCCTCGGCCGCCAGCTCGGGCTCCGTGACGACGTAGAGGCTCACGAGCGTCGGGTCCTGGGCGGTGGGGAAGAAGGCGCTCACGCTCTGGGCCACGCGCCGCCGGTCGCGCAGCGCCTGCAGGAGGCGGGCGCCGCGCCCCTGTCCCAGCGCGTAGACGAGGACGTCCATGGCGGCCAGGTCGGGGTCGCGCGCCGCCGGGGCGAGCCAGCCCAGGTGGAGGTAGGCGGCGCGCACGTCCTGCTCGACCACGGCGCGCCGCACCCCCGTCCACGGCGGCTCGGGGGGGACAGCGGGACGGTCGGGGCGCGGACCGCGCCAGGAGGCGTAGGCCCGCCGCAGCACCCGCACGGCGTCGGCGGTGGCCACGTCCCCGGCGACGACGATGGTCACGTTGGACGGGACGTAGTACCGGCGGTAGAAGGCCAAAAGCGCCTCGCGGCTCATGCGGCGGATGACCTCGCGGTTCCCGCCGATGGGCCGGCGGTAGGGGTGGACGGTGAAGGCCGTGGTGTAGAGCCGGTCGAAGGTGCGCACGAACGGGGAGTCCTCGCGGCGGTTCAGCTCCTCGATGATGACCTGCCGCTCCCGCTCCACTTCCGCCGCATCGAAGCTGGAGTGGCGCAGCGCGTCGGCCTGCAGGTCGATCAGGCGCTCGAAGAAGCGGCCGGCGGCCACCAGCCAGTACTGGGTGTAGTCGAAGAAGGTGGAGGCGTTGATCTGGCCGCCCACCTCCGCCACCTCGCGGTCGATCTCCCCCACCTTCCGCCGCGCCGTGCCCTTGAAGAGCATGTGCTCGACGAAGTGGGCCGCCCCGTTGGTCTCGTCGTCCTCGTCGCGGGAACCCGCCCGCACCCACGCCTGGACGGCCACGAGCGGGCTGGTGCGCTGCTCCTGCACGATGAGCGTCAGCCCGTTGGGGAGGACCTCGCGGTAAGGCCCGCCCGGCCGGCTCTGGCTCCGCGCCGGGGCCGCGGGCAGCAGGACGGCCGACAGGAGGAAGACTGCGAGGAGCGCGGCCAGCCACAGGCCCGGCGCGGTCCGACAGGCGCAGTCCCCGACCCGACGGGCACAGCCGCCGACGAGCCATTCGAGGCCTTGCCGGTGGGGAGCCTCCCTCATCTCCCCCGCGCCTCCCTCCCCCTGCGCTTCAGGCCTCTCCTGCCTGGAGACGGCTGCGCACCGCCCCGAGCGGCCCCACCTCGACCGGGATACCGTCGCGATAGGCGATCACCTGCCGGGCGAAGGGGGAGAGGCGCGCGCCGGGCGTCAGGACACCGACCAGGTTGAGGGGGTCGGCGCTCGCCACCAGCACCACCTCGCCCGACGGGGCGGTGCGGCGCACGCTGCGCAGGGCCTCCACCGCCTCGGGCAGGGCGAACTGCTCCCCCAGCACGCTGGCCAGGAAGCGCCCACCGCGCACCTCGCCGCGTGCCTCCAGCCGCCGGTAGACCGGCGCCAGCACGCGCCACGGCGGCGCCTGCCCCTCGCGCGCCAGCAGGTCGCGGCAGACGACCCCGTAGCGGTGCAGCAGCACCCGCGCCCACGCCTCGGCACGCTCGGCGTCGGTGGGCGCCTCGTCTCCCGCATGCCACAGGCTCCACCGCCCCACCGGCATGAGGCGCGGCGTCAGCCGGCCGCCGCGCAGGGCGCGCAGGCGGCGGTGGCGCCGCTTCACCTCGGGCTGCAGCAGCACCCGCAGCCCGCTGATCCCGTCACCCGTCACCAGGCCGCGGGCCACCAGTTCCCAGAGCGCGTCCTCGCTGGCGGCGGGGACGAGCCCCGTGCCGCGCGCGATGTCGGTGAGGAAGGAGGCCCCGCGTCGCTCCAGGTAGGCGGCCACCGCCCGGGCCTCCCGCGACAGCCCGGGGACGTCGCGCCACGTCGGGCGCCGCGGCGGGGCGATCCAGGGGAGGTCCTCCCGCAGCACGAAGGCCAGCGGCGCCTGGCGGCCGGGGGCGGCGCTGCGCCGGGTCCGCGTCGGGGCGGCGCCGTTCGTCGCCTCGCCGGGCGAGGCGGCCTCCACCGGCTGGTGGGTGAGGCGGCCCCAGGCCACGACGCCGCTCAGGCACAGGTGCTCCAGGTCGGCGGGGTCGTAGCGGGCCACGCGTCCGGGCAGGACCCACTGCTCCCAGGCGGGCGCGGGTAGCTCCAGCCCCTGCAGCTGCCGCAGCACGGCCAGCACCCCGTCGCGCCCGTGCAGCTGCGTCCCGGGGGCCAGGTGCTGCCAGCGCAGCAGGAAGCGGATGAACTGCGCCGTGGTGACCGGCTCGATCTCCTGGCGCAGGCGCCCCAGGGTCAGGCGGTGGATGCGCGCCAGCAGCCGGCGGTCGCACCATTGCTCCGCCGGCCTCGGCGTGCCAAGGCCGGCGCTGTCGACCGCGGCGGAACCTTCCGGGATGAACTGTCCGCGCAACGCCGCCCCGCGCCCCTCCAGGATGGCCAGCCCGCGGTCGACCGCCGAGACCGGCACCCCGAGCCGCCCCGCCAGCGCCGCTGCGGTGACCGGACCCAGCACCTCCAGCCACCCCTGCACCACCGCCCCGAGCGCCTCCTCCTCGGTGTGCGCGGGCACCCCGGGCGGGACGCGCAAGGGGGGGTCCAGCCGCGCGCCCGGCACCAGGGCCTCCAGCCACCCCAGGCGTTCCGCGGCCACGAGCGCCCGGCAGGTCCCCTCGGGTCCGGACCAGGTCGCCACCGTCGCCCGCCCCTGCCGGCGCAGCTCCTCGGCCCACCCCTCCCACGGGCCCAGATCGCCGACCGGCAGCCACCCCAGGGAGAGGAGCAGGTCGTGCAGCTCCTCGGCGTCGCGCACATCGGGCCAGGCCTGCGCCCGCACCGTGGCGACGGCCTCGGGGTCGAGGCGGCCCCACCCCGCCGCCAGGTCCGGGTCGGTGCGGCGCAGCGCCACCGCCCGGGCGCGCCGCTCCTCCAGCGGCGCGTCGTCGAGGAAGGCGTAGGGGTTGGCGTGGAGGAGCTCGTGCGACAGCACCGACGGCGCCGGCGTCTCCACCGCCACCACGCGGATCTCGCCGCGGTCGATCGCCTCCAGCACCGCGCGCAGCCCGTCCAGGTCCATGGCCTCGTGCAGGCAGTTGCGCACCGTCTCGGTGACCAGCGGGTGGTCGGGCGGGGTAATGGGCCCGCCGGGGTGGTTGTCCTGGCAGGCCACCTGCTCGGGGAAGACCGCGGCCAGCAGGTCGTCGGCGCGCATGCGCTGCAGCGGCATCGGCACGCGCCGGCCGCGCTCGTGGCGCAGCACCGCCAGCGCGCGGGAGGCGTTCCACCGCCAGCGGTTGGTGAACATCGGCGACTGCAGGGCGGCCTGGGTGAGGTCCTCGCGCAGCGTGGCCAGCCGCACCATGCGGAAGACGCTCTCCAGCGGGAAGGCGTGCTGCTCCCCCAGCGAGAGGACGATGCCGTCGTCGGTGGCCGCCGCCTGCAGCTCGAAGTCGAAGGTCAGGCAGAAGCGCTTGCGCAGGGCCATCCCCCACGCCCGGGTGATGCGCCCGCCGAAGGGGGCGTGCAGCACCAGCTGCATCCCCCCGGCCTCGTCGAAGAACCGCTCGGCCACCACCACCCGCTGCGTGGGGACGACCCCCAGCGCCTGCCGGCCGGCCTCCAGGTAGGCGACGATCTGCCGGGCCGCCTCCGGCGGCACGCCCGTCTCCGCCACCAGCCAGGCCTCGGCCGCCTCACGGTCCGGCAGCCGCGCCGCCACCGCCTCGCGCACCTCGGCGACCGCCCGGGAGAGCTCCGCCGAGCGTGCCGGCGCCTCCCCCAGCCAGAAGGGGATGGTGGGTGTGGCCCCCTGGGCGTCCTCCACGCGCAGCCGGCCGGACTCGACGCGCCGGATGCGCCAGGGCCGGTTGCCCAGCAGGAAGACGTCCCCGGCCAGGCTCTCCACGGCGAAGTCCTCGTTCACCCGGCCCACCAGCGCCCCCGTGGGCTCCTCGACCACGTCGTAGTCCGCCACGTCGGGGATGGCCCCGCCGGAGGTGATGGCCGCCAGGCGCGCCCCCCGCCGCGGCCGCAGCACGCCGTGGACGCGGTCACGGTGCAGGTAGGCGCTGCGCCGGCCCCGTCCGGTGGCGATGCCCTCGCTCAGCATCTCCACCACGGCGTCGAAGTCCTTGCGCGACAGGTCCCGGTACGGCGCGGCACGCCGCACCAGCGCCCACAGGGCCTCCTCCGCGATCTCCCCGGTGGCCACGGTGGCCACGATCTGCTGCGCCAGGACGTCCAGCGGGGCGGTGGGGACGACGACGCGGTCCAGCTCCCCCTGGCGCACGGCGCGCAGCGCCGCGGCGCACTGCACCAGCTCGTCCCGCGTGAGCGGGTAGAGGATGCCGCGCGGCACGGCCCCGAGCCAGTGGCCGGAGCGGCCCACCCGCTGCAGGAGCGCGGCGAGCTGCCGCGGCGCCCCCACGTGGCAGACCAGCTCGACGTGCCCGATGTCGATGCCGAGCTCCAGCGACGCCGTGGCCACCACCACCGCCAGCTCCCCGCCCTTCAGGCGCTGCTCGGCCGACAGGCGCGCCGCCCGCGAGAGGCTGCCGTGGTGCGCGGCCACCCGCGCCTCCCCCAGGCGCTGCGCCAGCTGGTGGGCCACCCGCTCCACCAGCCGCCGCGTATGCACGAAGACGAGCGTGCTGCGGTGCCGGCGCACCTGCGCGGCGATGCGGTCGTAGACCTCGGCCCACAGCTCGTGCGTGGCGATGGGGCCCAGCTCCTGGTCCGGCACCTCCACCGTCAGGTGGAGCGGGCGGCGGTGGCCGACGTCGACGATGGCGCAGTCCGGGCGCCCGTCCGGGCGGCACGCCGCCCCCACCAGCAGGGCGGCGATGGCCTCGATGGGCCGCTGGGTGGCGCTGAGCCCGATGCGCTGCACCCGCCGCCCGGCCAGCAGGTCGAGCCGCTCCAGGGAGAGCGCCAGGTGGCTGCCGCGCTTGTCTCCGGCCACGGCGTGGATCTCGTCCACGACCACCGTCTCCGTCTGCGCCAGGAACTGGCGACTGCCGGCGGCGGTGAGGAGGATGAAGAGCGACTCGGGCGTGGTGATGAGGATGTGCGGCGGGCGGCGGCGCATGCGCTCCCGGTCGCCCGGCGGGGTGTCGCCGGAGCGCACGGCCACGCGGAGCTCGGGCAGGGCCACTCCGGCCGCCGCAGCCCGCGCGCGGATCTCCTGGAGGGGGAGCTGCAGGTTGCGCTCGATGTCGTTGCCGAGCGCCCGCAGCGGCGAGACGTAGACCAGCGACGTGCGGTCCTCGAGCGTCCCGTCGAGGGCCCGGGTGACCAGGCGGTCGATGGCCCACAGGAAGGCGGCCAGCGTTTTCCCCGAGCCGGTGGGCGCGGCGATGAGCGTGTGGCGGCCGGCGGCGATCTCGCGCCAGCCCGCGGCCTGGGGCGGCGTGGGCGTGCCGAACCGGTCGGCGAACCAGCCGGCGACGAGCGGGTGGAAGGGGGCGGGGAGCGTCATCGCCCCATTATAGCCCCGCGCCGGCACCCGCCCGTGGATGTCCGTCCGGTGCCGCCCGTCGGCTCAACGGGCCGCCCAGTCGCGCTCCGGGACGTCCCAGCGCGTGCGCCCGGGCAGCTTGATGGAGATGTGCACCATCGGACCGTCGGCGGTGGCCCCGTGCCAGTGCCAGACGCCGCGCGGGACCACCACCAGGTGCCCGGCCGGCACGACCTGCCGGCCGGTCTCGTCGGCGACCACGCACGACCCGGAGAGCACGTGGAGGACCTGCGCGCTGTCGTGCACGTGCGGACGTGTGCGGGCCCCGGGCGCAAAGAAGACGGCCACGAGCTCCGACTCCTCGCCGTCGCGGTCGGGAACGTAGAGCGGTTGCATGTGCACGGCACCGTCGAAGTACTCCGGGTGGGCCGCCGGCGCAGCCGCGGCCGGGTCGACGCGCGTGATCTCCACGGTGGTCTCCTCCTCACGTCGGGGTCGTGAACGCACCATTGACGTGCACACCCATCGTCCTGCGCGACGCGCATGTCTCATCACGTGCTGGATGTATCGTCCGTGACTGCATTTTTGAGGAAAAAACTCCCTGGCGCATCTTGCAAGTTTCGTGTGTCACGGTCAAGATAATGGCTGTCATAGTGGTCGCCATGTCATAGCACAAAAGGAGGGTGGACATTGCGCATCGCGATCACGGTATTCGGCGGTCGTGGACAGCGTCGTGCGGAGGTCATGGCGGAGTCGCCGCAGGATGCGGCGGAGATCCTCAACGCGCTGGCCGGCGAAGGCCGTCCCACGCGCCGGCGAGGACGGCGACCGGGACGCCCCCGCAGGCGCCGCACCGTCGTCCGGGCTCGCGGCCGGCGGGGCCGCCGCCCGCGCATGCCGGCCGCCGAGGCGGCGGCGGGAGCCTGAGGCCTCCAACGGGACCCGCTCGCCAGCCGTTTGTGTCGCCGGGCCGGAGCACGCTCCGGCCCGGCGTCTTTCTCCTTCCTGATGCCTCCGGGCGTCCCGGGAAGGACTTCATCGGCACGATAGCGAACACCAGTTCGATCCCACTCGTCTTGGAGGCCGCCCATGACGCTGGAGCAGCTCCTCGACCGCCTCCGCCACGACCCCCGGTTCGCCGCCCGCATCACCGCCTGGCACGAGCTCCCCGCCCGCCGGGCCCGCTACGCGCCCTTCCCCGAGGACCTCCACCCCCGCCTGGTGGAGGGGCTGCGCCGCCGCGGGGTCACCACCCTCTACACCCACCAGGCCGCCGCCTACCGCGCCGCCGCCGAGGGGCGGCACCTGGTGGTGGTCACGCCCACCGCCAGCGGCAAGACGCTGTGCTACACGCTGCCCGTCCTCGACCGCATCCTCAAAGCCCCCGAGACCCGGGCGCTCTACCTCTTCCCGACCAAGGCGCTGGGCGCCGACCAGGTGGACGAGCTGCAATCCCTCGTCGCCGCCACCGGCGCCGACATCACGACCTTCACCTACGACGGCGACACGCCCGCCCCGGCCCGGCGCGCCATCCGCGCCGCGGGACACGTCGTGGTGACGAACCCGGACATGCTGCACACCGCCATCCTCCCCCACCACACGAAGTGGCTGCGCCTCTTCGAGTCGCTGCGCTACGTGGTCATCGACGAGGTGCACCACTACCGCGGGGTCTTCGGCAGCCACGTGGCCAACGTGCTGCGCCGCCTGTGGCGCGTCTGCCGCTTCTACGGGTCGGCCCCGCAGGTCATCTGCACCAGCGCCACCATCGGCAACCCGCAGGAACACGCCGGGCGGCTGGTGGGAGCGCCCGTCACGCTGATCGACGACAACGGCGCTCCCGCCGGCCCGCGCGTCGTCGTCCTGCTCAACCCGCCGGTGGTCAACCGCGCGCTGGGCATCCGACGCGACACGCTGCTGGAGGTGCGGGACCTGGCCCGGGAGCTCGTGGCGGGAGGCGTCCCCACCATCGTCTTCGCGCGCAGCCGCCTGGCCGCCGAGCTCCTCACCGCCTACCTGCGCGACCTGGCCGCGCGCAGCGGCGGCGAGGCAGAGAGCGTGCGCGGCTACCGCGCCGGCTACCTCCCCTCCGAGCGGCGGGCCATCGAGCGCGGCCTGCGCCAGGGGACGGTGCGGGCGGTGGCCAGCACCAACGCCCTGGAGCTGGGGATCGACATCGGGCAGCTGGGCGCCGCCGTGCTGGCCGGCTACCCCGGCACCATCGCCTCCACCTGGCAGCAGATCGGCCGCGCCGGGCGCACCGGGGAGCTGGCCGCCGCCTTCCTCGTGGCCACCAGCGACCCGCTCGACCAGTACCTCGTCACGCACCCGGCGTACCTCTTCGGCCGCTCGCCCGAGGAGGCCTGGATCCACCCCGACAACCCGCTGGTGCTGGCCAGCCACCTGCGCTGCGCCGTCTTCGAGCTGCCGCTGGGACACGACGAGCCCTTCGGGCCGGAGCCGCCGCTGCGGCTGCTGCAGCACCTGGCCGCCCAGGGGATGGTGCACGACGACGGCACCCGCTGGCACTACGTCGCCGAGACCTTCCCCGCCGAGGAGGTGAGCCTGCGCAGCGCCTCCACCGAGAACGTGGTCGTCATCGACACCACCGACCCGCAGCCCCGCGTCATCGGCGAGGTGGACCTGGCCTCGGCCCCGGGGCTGGTGCACGAGGGGGCGATCTACCTTCACCTGGGGCGCCAGCACCACGTCGACCGCCTCGACTGGGAGGCGCGCAAGGCCTACGTGCGGCGCGTGGACGTCGACTACTACACGCAGGCGGAGATCGCCGTCCGCCTGGCCGTGCTCACCGAGGCGGCGACCACGGGGCGGACGCCGGGGCCGGCGCCCCACGCGGCGGGCACCGCCGACGCGCTCCAGGCGGCGCACGGCGAGGTGGCCCTGACCTTCCGGCCGACCGTCTACAAGAAGCTCAAGCTCTTCACCCACGAGAACGTCGGGTGGGGGAAGATCGCGCTGCCCGAGACCACGCTCCACACCACCGCCGCCTGGGTGTGGCTGGCGCCTGAAGCACTGCGGTGGCGCAGCGCCGACCGCCTGCACGGCGCGCTGGCCGCCCTGGGCCACGTGCTGCTCGCCGTGGCGCCGCTGGCGCTCATGTGCGACCCGCAGGACCTGGGCCGGGTGGTGGAGGTGCGCTCGCCGCACACCGGCGCGCCCACCGTCTACCTGTACGAGCGGGCACCGGGCGGGGTCGGGCTGGCCGAACGCCTCTTCCGCTTCCTCGACCGGCTCGCCACCGCTGCGGCCGACCTGGTGGCGGGCTGTCCGTGCGCCGCGGGGTGCCCCTCCTGCGTGGGCCCGCCGCTCGAGGTTGGCGCGCACGGGAAGGCGGACGCGCGCCTCCTGCTGCAGGAGGCCACCCGCCCCCTGCAGGAGGCCGCCCGCCGGATGGTCGTCGAGACGTCGCCCTGAGCGCGGCGCCGTGCACCCGACGGACCCGACCCTGGCCCGTACGGCGGACGTCGCCCCGCGCCCTCCCGCGGGGGGTGAGCGCGTACAGGTCGTGGCCCCCGGGTACGAGGTGCGGTGCCGGCGCCTCCCTGCGACGCAGGGTGACGGCGACTGGCCGCCGGGTGCGGCCGCGCGGGTCGGCCGTGCCCTGGGACCGCCCGGAGAGCGCCTCCTCTGGCTGGACACCGAGACCACCGGGTTGAGCGGGGGCACCGGCACTTACGTCTTCCTCGTGGGCCTGGCCCGCCTCGACGACGACGCGGTCACCGTGCGCCAGCACTTCCTCGCCGACCTGCGCGGCGAGCGGGCCATGCTCGAGGGGCTGGCCGTGGAGCTGGGCGATGCGGACGGGCTCATCACCTTCAACGGCACCCGCTTCGACCTGCCGCTGCTCACGACGCGGTACCTCCTGGCCCGCGCGGGGCGCGGACCGGCACCGCCGGCCCACCTCGACCTGATGACGGTGGCCCGGCGCCTGTGGTACCGCCCGCTGGGCGGGTTCAGCCTGGGGATGGTGGAGCGTGCCGTGCTGGGGGTGCGCCGCCAGGGGGACCTCCCGGGGTGGGCCATCCCCGCCCGCTACGTCGAGTACCTGCGCACCGGCGACCGGGCGGGGCTCGAGCCCGTCTTCACCCACAACCTGCAGGACCTCCTCTCCCTGATGGCGCTCCACGGCCTGGCCGGCGCGCTCGTGGCGGACGGCCCGGGGACCGTCCGCCCGGAGGGCACGGGGACCATCCGCGCCGCGACCGGCGAGGCCGCGGGGGTGGCGGCGGTGCCTGTGGACCTCTGGGGACTGGGCCGCCTGCGGGAGGTGCGGGGAGACTCCGTCGGTGCGGCGGCCTGCTACCGGGAGGTGCTGCGTGTCGAGCAGGACCCTGCGCGGCGTTGGCGCACAGCGTGCGCGCTGGCGCGGCTCTACCGCCGCGCGGGGGCGCCGGACGCGCTGCTCGCGCTGTGGCAGCGCGAAGCCGCCCTGGGCATCCTGCCGCGGTGGCGGTGCCTGGAACGTCTGGCCGTGTCCTGGGAGCGGTACGGGCGGGACCTGCGGCAGGCGCTGGCCTGCGCCGAGGCGGCCGTCGCCGCATCCGGCGCGGCGGACGGGCCGGTCGACGCACCGGTCCTGGAGCGCCTCCACCGGCGGCGGGCCCGGTTGGTCCGCAAGGTCACCGGCATCCGCCCGCGTCCTCCCCTAGAATGGAGTCCACAGGAGGCACCCCGCGCATGCGCTTCCTCTGGCCCGGCGTCCTCTGGGGCGCGCTCGGCCTGCCGCTCCTCCTGACGGCGTACGTGCGGGCGCTGCACCGCCCCCGCCACCCCGTACGCTTCCCCCCCGCGACCACCGCCGCGCTGGCGGCGCGGGCGGCCGGGTGGCGGCGCCACCTGCCGCCGGCGCTCTTCGGCGCAGCGCTGGTCATGGCCCTGGTCGCGGCGGCGCGCCCGGTGGCGCCGTGGCCGGTCGCGTCGACCCGCCCGGTGGTGCTGGTCATCGACGTCAGCCGCAGCATGGAGGAGACCGACATCCCGCCCACCCGGCTCGAGGCGGCCAAGGCGGCGGCGGCGGAGTTCGTGCGCCGCCTGCCCCCCTCCACCCCCGTGGCCCTCGTCACCTTCGGGAACTACGCCACGCTGGTCGTGCCGCCGACCCGGGACCGGCCGCGGCTGCTCGCCGCCCTGGCCGCGCTGACCACCCAGCTGCGCACGCAACTGGGCAACGGGCTGCTCGAAGGGGTGCGGGCGGTGGCCGACGCCCCGCGGGACGCCGACCCGCGGGCGGTGGTCGTCCTCCTCTCGGACGGGCGGGCCAGCGACGGCGTCCCGCCGCTCGTGGCGGCGCAGCAGGCCCGGGCGGCGCGGGTGCGCGTCTACACCATCGGCATGGGGACGGGCGGCGATCCCTCGCGCTTCCGCAGCGGCTACTGGGGCGTGCTGGACGAGGAGACGCTGCGCGCGGTGGCGGAACTGACCGGCGGGCGGTACTGGCACGCCGCCAGCGCCCGCGACCTGCGGGCCATCTACCGGTCGCTCGCCGGGACGCTGGGGTGGACCCGGCAGGAGCAGGAGGTCAGCGCCGTGGCCGCGCTGGCCGCGGCGGCCGTGCTCGTGCTGGCGCTGCTGGCGCGCGGCCGGCTCGCGCCCGCAACCTGAGCCGGCGCAGGAGCACCTCCCGCAGGACCGCGGCGCTGCTGCGGGCCTCGTCGCGCGCCGCGAAGAGGAGCGTGACCGGCCCGGCGCGAGCCGCCTCCTCCAGGCGACGCAGGGCGGCGGCGCGCCCGGGGGCGCGCAGCTCGGCCAGGTAGCGGCGCCGGAACTCGGGCCAGCGCGCGGGATCGTGGCCGTACCACTGGCGCAGCGCGGGACTGGGCGCCACGTCGCGCAGCCAGTCGGTGAGGGGCAGCGCGTCGCGGCGCACGCCCCGGGGCCAGAGGCGCTCCACGAGGAAGCGCGCGCCGTCCTCCGGCGCGGCCGGCTCGTAGACACGCTTGAGGCGGATCGGTCCGATCTCCCCCGCCATCGCCACCTCCCGGGACCCGCGGCCCGCTGCCGTCGCTCCCTCCTGCGACCCCTCCGGGCTGCTACAGTAGAGCGTATCCTGCCCGTGGAGGGACCGCCAGCGTGGCCGAGTTGTGGGTGATCTCGCTGACGTGGTGGATGGTGAGCCTCTCCGGCGTCCTCATGCCGGGCCCGGTCTCCGCCATGGCCATCACCGAGGGGGCACGGCGCGGGCCTGCGGCGGGGCCGCTCCTCACCGCCGGCCACGCCCTCGCCGAGGGGGCGATGCTGGGGGCGCTGGCCGCCGGGGTGAGCACCGTGCTGCGGCAGCCGGGCGTCGTCGGGGTGGTGGGCCTGCTCGGCGGTGTGGTGCTGGCCTGGATGGGGTGGGGCATCCTGCGGGCGGCGCTGCGGGGCGAAGTGGTCGCACATCCCGCCACGGCCGGCGAGGCCGCGGGGGAGACGGCGTCCCGCGCCGGCCCCGCCCACCTCGTCCGCGCCGGGCTGGTGGTCACCGCCGGGAACCCCTACTGGCTGCTGTGGTGGGCGACGGTGGGGACGAGCTACTTCCTGCTCTTCACCCGCTTCGGCCCGCTGGCCATCTTCCTCTTCTTCTTTATCGGGCACCTGGCCCTCGACCTGGGGTGGAACACCCTGCTGGCCACCCTGGTCGGGACCGGCCGCGGGCGCATCCCGCCGGCGGTCTACCGGGTGGTGGTGGGCGTGGCCGGACTCTTCGTCCTGGCCGTGAGCGTCTACTTCGTCATCTCCGGGCTGCGCTTCCTGACGGCATGAGGCGCCCACGCCCCGGTCCGGGGACCGGCCGAAGGCTCCTCCGCGTATACTGAAGCCGTGGGCGGAGTGGTGCGCACGGCGCGCGACGTGGAACCCCGGCCGGTGGAACGCGCGCGGGGGGCGCAGATGCGCGTCCTCATCGGGCCCGACGACGGGGCGCCGCACTTCGTCACGCGTGTCTTCACCCTGGCGCCGGGCGGGCGCATCCCGGCCCACCGCCATCCCACCATCGAGCACGAGCAGTACGTCCTCTCGGGCCGCATGCGCGTCGGCATCGACGACGAGGTGCGCGAGGTCGGGCCGGGCCAGGCCATCTTCATCCCCGCCGGGGCGGCGCACTGGTACGAGAACCCCACGGACGAGCCGGTGGAGTTCCTCTGCGTCGTCCCGCGCACGGCGACCTATCCCACGGAGTGGCTGGAGGACGGCCCCGAGGTCAGCCGATAGGCCCCACCGCCGCCTACCCCCGTGGCCCGGCCTCCATGCGCCGTCGCAGGGCCACGACGGCCGGGCGGGGGGCACGACTGCTCATGGCCGTCCTCCTCGCCGGGTGTGTGCAGTCAGTCCCACCGCTCGCTGCCCCGGTCACCTGTCCCGTTCCGGGTGCCACCCCGCCGACGCTGAGCCTGCAGCTCGTTACCACGGGGCTCGACCAGCCCGTCCACCTCACCCACGCCGGGGACGGGTCGGGCCGCCTCTTCGTCGTGGAGCAACCCGGCCGCATCCGCATCGTTCGCGGCGGGACGGTGCTGTCCACGCCCTTCCTCGACATCCGCAGCCTCGTGCTCGCCGGCGGGGAGCAGGGCCTGCTGAGCGTGGCCTTCCACCCGCGCTACGCCACCACCGGGCGCTTCTTCGTGAACTACACGCGCCGGCCGGACGGCGCCTCCGTGATCGCCGAGTACCGGGTCTCCTCCGGCCATCCCGACGTGGCCGACCCCACCAGCGCCCGTGAGGTGCTGGTCGTCCCCCAGCCCTACAGCAACCACAACGGGGGGTTGAACCTCTTCGGGCCCGACGGCTTCCTCTACATCGGGCTGGGCGACGGCGGCAGCGCCGGCGATCCCCAGAACCGCGCGCAGAACCTGGGGGACCTGCTGGGCAAGCTCCTGCGCATCGACGTCGACGCCGGCACCCCCTACGCCATCCCGCGCGGCAACCCGTTGGTGGGGCGGGCCGGGGCGCGCGGGGAGATCTACGCCTACGGCCTGCGCAACCCGTGGCGCTTCAGCTTCGACCGCTGCGACGGACGCCTCTTCCTGGGCGACGTGGGGCAGGGGGCGCGGGAGGAGATCGACCTGATCCGCCCGGGCGGCAACTACGGCTGGCGCATCATGGAGGGGTCGCTGTGCTTCAACCCGCCCTCCGGGTGCGACCGGACGGGGCTGGAGCTGCCCATCGCCGAGTACGAGACCCACGCCTGGGGCTGCGCCGTCACCGGGGGGTTCGTCTACCGCGGCACGGCCTTCGCCGCCCTGCGCGGCTGGTACGTCTTTGGGGACTACTGCAGCGGGCGCATCTGGGGCCTGCGGCCGGAAGGCAATGGGTGGGCCATGACCCTCCTCCACCAGCAGGCGGTGAACATCTCCTCGTTCGGCGAGGACCAGTCCGGCGAGCTGTACCTGGTGCACCACGGCGGCGCGGTCTACCGGGTGGCGGCGCGCTGACGCGCAAGAGCCGTCTGCTCCACCGGGCGCAGCCGGTGCCGCCGAGCTTCCAGCCCGAGGTGGCCGCACGCGGGCCATCCTCTACGCCGTGGACCACCGCGCCCGCGAGCAGAGCCTGGACCGGCGGCTGGTCACGCACCGGCGCTGGCGTCACAACCGCGCCGTCAGGCCAGGGGAGGTGGCGTGCTCAGGTGGCGGACGAACCAGTCGGCCGCCAGGCGCGCCACCTCCTCCAGCGCGCCCGGTTCCTCGAAGAGGTGCGTCGCCCCCGGCACGATCTCGAGGGCCTTCTCCCCGCCCAGGATCGCCAGCGCCTCGCGGTTGAGCGCGAGCACCGGTGCGTCCCGCTCGCCCACGATCAGCAGCGTGGGGGCGCGCACGCGCCGCAGGACCGCCTCCCCTGCCAGGTCCGGCCGCCCGCCCCGGGAGACGACGGCGGCCACGGCACCGGGCCGCTCCGCCGCGGCCACCAGCGCGGCCGCCGCACCCGTGCTCGCCCCGAAGAGCCCCACGCGCAGCGGGCCCGTCTCCGGCTGGCGGCCCGCCCAGGCCAGCGCGTCCAGCACCCGGCGGGTGAGCAGGTCGATGTCGAAGCGCAGGTGGGCCGTGCGGAGGTCGACCGCTTCCTCCTCCTCGGTAAGGAGGTCGAAGAGCAGGGTGGCCAGCCCCACCGCCTGGAGGCGTTCGGCGACGAAGCGGTTGCGGGGGCTGTGGCGGCTGCTGCCGCTGCCGTGCACGAAGAGGACGACTCCCTTGGGATCCTCCGGGAGGGCGAGGTCTCCCGCCAGCGTGACCCCGCCGGCCGGGAGCGTGACCGACCGCACCAGCGCCGGCTGAGGCATCGCTCCCACCTCCCTGTCTCAACCATGGCACGCCAACGGCCCGGATGCACGGGGTGTCCCCACGGAGATCGCCGTTGAGACAGCCTGCTCCGCGAGCCCGGGGGTCGAGGCCTACCGCACGAAGTCGGGGCCTGGGGGCGCACTGGGCCCGGACCGTTCCCCGCCGGGGCCGCAGGGACCGGACCGGCCGGCCAACCAGCGCAGCACCTGCCAGGGCAGGATGGGCACGGCCGTCACGACCAGGGCCGGGTCGTCGACGGCGTCCTCCACCGCCTGGGCCAGGGCGCTGGCGACGGTGATGATGCCGCTCTCCCCTACCCCCTTGACGCCCAGCGGGTTGGCGGGCGAGGGCGTCTCCTGGTGGCCCAGACGGATCGGCGGCTGCCGCGCCGCCCGGGGGAGGCCGTAGTCCATGAGCGTGGCCGTGAGCAACTGCCCCTGCGCGTCGTAGACCAGGTGCTCGCAGAGGACGTTGCCCAGCCCGTTCACGATCGCTCCCAGCACCTGCCCCTCCACCAGGTCGGGGTTGAGGACCACGCCGCAGTCGTGGACGAAGACGTACGCCTCGACCCGTACCTCGCCGGTCTCACGGTCGAGCTCCACCGCACACGCCGCCGCGCCGCTGCTCCAGACCGGGCCGGGCGGGGTGAAGAGGTGCGTGGCCTGGAGCGGTTCCTCCCCGTCCGCCGCCACGGTCGCCCAGGTGACGGTGCGCTGCGGTGCCCCGCGCACCCGGATGGCGCCGTCGACGGTCTCGAGGTCGGCGGGGCCCACGCGGAGGCGCCGGGCGGCCCGGCCCAGCGCGCGCCTGCGCACCGCCCGCGCCGCCTCCGCGGCGGCGGTGCCGGCGACGACGAGCGTGCGGCTCCCGAAGGTCCCCGAACCCTTCGGCAGCAGGGCGGTGTCGCCGCCCTCGACGATCACCGCCTCGGGGCGGACACCCAGGACCTGGGCCACCAGGCGGCCGAGCGCCGTGCGGTGGGCCTGCCCCTGCGCCGGGCTGCCCACGGCCACCCGCACCGTGCCGTCGGGCTCCACGCGGACCGCCGCGCCCTCCACCCCGCCACCGCCGCTCGCCTCGATGCCACAGACCACGCCAAGGCCGCAGGCGCGCCCGGCCGCCCGTGCCGCCGCCTGCCAGCGGCGGCGCTCCTCGTACCGGAAGAGCTGGAGCACGCGGTCGAGCAGCGCGGGGTAGTCCCCGCTGTCGTAGACCACGGGCGTGCCGGTGGCCAGGCGCAGGCCGGTGGCGTAGGGCATCTGCGCGGGACGGATCAGGTTGCGGCGGCGCACCGCGACGGGATCGAGGCCCAGGCAGCGCGCCACCTGGTCGAGCGCCCGTTCCACCACGAAGTTGGCCTGAGGCCGTCCCGCGCCGCGCCACGGGCCGGTGGGGGTGCAGTGGGTGTAGACGGCCACCAGCTCGGTGCGCAGGTGGGGGATGGCGTAGGGACCGGGCACGTGGCTCTGCAGGTTTGCCCCCACGGGGATGCCGAAGGGCAGATAAGCGCCCACGTCGAGCAGGAAGCGGTGGTCGAGCGCCAGCACCCGTCCCTCCCGGTCGGCGCCCACGGCCACCTCGTGCACCTGCCGGCGGTCCTGCACCGAGGCGACAAAGGACTCGGCCCGCCCTTCCAGCCAGCGCACCGGCCGGCACAGGTGCCGGGCCAGCCAGGCCACCAGCACCTCCTCCGGGTAGGGTGCGCCCTTGAGGCCGAAGCCGCCGCCCACGTCGGGGACGCGCACCCGGACCTGCCCGGGCGCCAATCCCAGCGCGGCCGCCACCACGTCGCGGACGGCGTAGGGTGCCTGCGTGGAGGACCAGAGGGTGAGGACCTGTGCCGTCTCGTCCCACACCGCCACCACTCCGCGCGGCTCGAGGGGCTGGCCGTGGCCACGGGCGATCTCCAGCCGCAGCCGGACCACGACCGGGGCCTCCCGCAGGATCGCTCCGACGTCGCCGGCGGCCGTCGTCCAGCGCGCCGCCACGTTGTCCGGGCGGTCGGCGTGCACGCGGGGGGCGTCGGGGTGCAGGGCCGCCTCCACGTCGGCGGCGGCCGGCAGGGCCTCGTAAGTGACCGCGACGCGCTCCAGGGCGTCTGCGGCGGCGGCCGCCGACTCCGCCACCACGGCGGCCACGGCCTCGCCCACGTGGCGGACGACGCCCTCGGCCAGCGGTCGCGGCCCGCGCGGGTCGGTGAGCGCCGGGTGCGGGACGCGTGGCGGCAGGGGGCGGTTGGCCGGGCCCAGGTCGGCGGCGGTGACGACCGCCACCACGCCCGGGGCGCGGGCGGCGGCGCGCGTATCCAGTCGGGCGATGCGGGCGTGGGCGTGCGGGCTGCGCAGGAGGGCCACGTGCACCATCCCCGGCAGGACCAGGTCGCCGATGAACCGACCCCGGCCGGTGAGGAGCGGGAGGTGCTCGGCCGGCGGGGACGCGTGCGACAGCGCGCGCGGCTGCCCGGACATGCTCACGCGGGCGCCGTGGCGCTCCCCCGGACCACCCGGACGGGGCGCACAGGCGGGGGCGTGTTCCGGCTGGCGAGCACGCGCAGCACCCCCTGCGTGATGACGGCGGCCACTGCCGGGATGTCGCCGCGGGCGAGCGCGTCCAGGGCATCCCGCCCGTGCCCGCCCAGCGGGGCGTCGAGGAGCACCAGGTCCGCAGGGCGGCCGGGGGCGACGATCCCGGCGTCCAGCCGGTAGACCCGCCCCACGTTCCCCGTCGCTGCGGCCAGCGCCACCGCGGGCGCCAGCGGGGCCAGCGACACGAGCTCCGCCGCTGACTTCAGCACCGCCAGCGGCATCACCCCCGTCCCCGTCGGCGTGTCGCTGGCGATGAGCAGGCGGTGGAGGTTGCCCGTCTCCGCGGCACGGCGCACCACGTGGAGGGCCGAGCGCAGGTTTCCCGCCTGGACCACCTGCAGGGCCATCGTGCTCTCTGTGATCACCCGCTCCACGTCCTCGTCGGCCATGGCCGTCGGGCCGCCGTTCACGTGACCGCTGACGTCCGGCTGCATGGCCAGCAGGTCGTCGGCCGTCACTGGGGAGGAGCCGGGGATGGAGGCGCCCCCGCTGTGGCACATCACCACGAACCCGTGCCGCTGGGCCCAGCGGACGAGAGGCGCGCAGTCGCGCGGGCGGGCGAAGGCGCCGAACCCGGCCTTGGCCAGCCAGACGCCCTCCCGGGCGAGCTCGGCGAAGTCGCGCTCTTCCAGCCCCGGTTCCAGGATGAGGCAGCCGGCGTGCACCGTCATGCCGCCCGGGCGGAAGTCGCGGAAGCAGCGCTGGGCCGCCAGGGCGAGGGCCTTCACGCCCGCCGGGTCGCGCGGGCGTCCCGGGGCGTGCACCTCGCTGGGCGAGATGCAGCGCGTGATGCCTCCGTGCACGTAGCTCTCCAGGAAGTCCACCGTCTTCTGGCGCGGCGTGTAGTCCCCGATGACGACGTGGCAGTGGGAGTCGATCAGCCCCGGAGCCAGCGTGGCCCCGGCGGCGTCGACCACGACGGCGGCCTCGCCGACGTCCACCTGGTCGCGTGTCCCGACGGCGGCGATGCGCCCCCCGCGCAGCAGGACGGTGTCCGCCTCCAGCAGGGGGCGGTCGAGCTCCCCCGTGACCACCGTCCCGATGTTCACGATGGCCGCCGGCGGGACGGCCCCCCCGGCCAGCGTCACCGCGCTCCTCCGCCCCACCGCCGCGGCAGGCGGGCGTAGACGGCGGCATCCGGCGCGAACCAGGGTTCTGCGGCCAGCCGCTCCCGCCAGGGGGTGGCGCGCGCTGCCGCCCGCTCGGGCGACTCCAGGGCCGCCAGGTCGTCCAGGAAGTGGAGGGTCAGGTGGGTCCACGCCCCGCCCGCCGCCTCGCGCAGACGGTAGCGCCGCAACGCCCGCCAGGCGGGGTGGCGCAGGAGCAGGGGGCCGTGCTCCTGGTCGTACCAGCGCTCGAACTCCGCTTCCCGCGCTTCGGGCACCGCCAAGAAGACCGCATAGAGGTAGGGTGCGTCGAGCACGCCCGCGTCCTCACCGGTGTCCCGGTGGAGACGGGCCACCTCCTCGCCGACGTAGCGGGTGAAGCCGCGCACGGCGGCCAGCATCTGCGCGGTGCGCGGGGCGGGCTCGCGCTTCAGCGCCCGGTAGGCCGGGGTGGCCAGGGCGCCGAGGTCGTCCAGGAGGTAGGTGACGGCGTACTTCGGCGTGGCCCGGACGGCGACATAGCGCGCGGCGGCCACGAACCCGGGGAGCGCCAGGCGCGAGGGCACGTGCTCTTCGTCGTACCAGGCGTTGAAGGCCACCTCCCACTCAGGCGCCGGTTCCATCTGCGAGAAGAGGACGCCGCGCGGCATGGCTAGCGCAGGAAGGACTCCGGCGGCTGCGGGCCCCACCGGTTCACCGTGGTCAGCCTCGCCCCGGGGTCCCACTCTCCGGGCGTGTAGGTCTCCTCGTCGTCGATCCGCACCAGGTCACAGAAGACTTCCCAGCGCAGCCCCCAGGGGTCGAGGAGGTAGGCGAAGAGGTTGTTCCCGGGGCCGTGCCGCCCTGGTCCGAACTCGAAGCGCCACCCGCAGGCGGCCAGGTGGTCACCGAGGCGGCGTAGGTCGTCCCACCCCCCGGCCTCGAAGGCGATGTGGTGCGTCCCGGGCTGGGGGGCGCGGATGAACGCGATGGTGTGGTGGTCGCGGTTGCATCGCAGCCAGGCAAACGTCTCCCCCATGCGGTCGGAGAGGCGGAACCCCAGAACGCGCTGCCACCACGCCGCCTGCACCACAGGGTCGGGGCTGCGCTGCGTGATGTGACCGAGCTTCACCAGCGTCGCCGGGCCACCGGCTCCCCCGGGGCGCGGGACGGGGGATGGGGGAACCGTCACCTCCACCCGGTGGCCGTCCGGGTCGCGTACCCACCACCCGACCCCGCACGGCCCATCCGTCGCCTCATGGACCTCCACGTCCTGCCGCCGCAGGGCAGCGGCGGCTGCGGCAAGGGATTCTGTATTCGGTATACCGAAACCGATGTGGTGGACACCAGGTGCGCCGGGAAGCAAGAGCACCTCAGTGTGGGCCACCACCGCGGCGTGGGGCGGGGCTGTGGCCAGGCGCACCCCGCCGTCGGGGAGTCGACCGGTGATGGCGAGCCCCAGCACTTCGGCGTACCACCGGGCCGCGTCCTCGGGGTGTGGCACCGTGAGGGCCACGTGGGCGAGGTGGGTCACCAGCAGGGCCCTCATGGCCGGTCCGGTGGGACCGTCCCCAGCCGGTCGGGAGAGATCGCCCGGCGCCGTCCCGATGGGGTCGACCGGAGCGCCTGGCGCAACCCCCGGTAGGTGGCCAGCAGGTGGCGGCGCAGCTCCCGGCGCGCGCGGGGCACGTCCCCGGCGCGACAGGCTTCCAGAATGCGCCGGTGCTCGGCATTGGCCTCCGCCGCCCGGTAGAGCGCCCGGCCGCTCAACCACACGTACCGCTGGACCTGCTGGCGGAGCTGGCGGACGAGTGCGCTGACGAAAGGCTTGCCCGCCGCCCGATAGAGGGCGTCGTGGAAGCGGTCGTTGAGACGGAGCCACTCCCGGTGGTCGCGGAGGCGGCTCATCGCCGCCACCAGCGCGTCCGCCTCGGCCAGGTCCTCCGGTCCGAGGCGCGGCACCGCCGCACCGAGCAGCAGCCCCTCCAGGCGCACCCGCACTTCGTAGATCTCCCCCAGCACCTCCGGGGTGAGTGCGCTCACGACGCTGCGCCGGTGCGGCGGCGAGACCACCAGGCCTTCCGCCTCGAGCAGGCGGATGGCCTCGCGCACCGGCACGCGGCTCACGCCGAACTGGCGGGCCAGGAGGACCTGGTTCAGTTCCTCGCCGGCCTGCAGGACGCCGGTGACGATGGCCTCGCGCAGGACGGCGGCCAGGACGGGGGGCGTGGTCCCCCCCGCTCCTGTCCGGGGACGGGTGAGGCGGCGGAGGTCGCGCAGCGGCACGATCCCGACGGCGTGAGAGGTCTGCGCCGGAACGCCTCCGGGTGGCGCAGCCCGCGAACTGTATACAGTATTGGCCGCCCCGCGCCCCTCTCCTGCGCCGGCGCGCCCGGGGGGACGCGGTCGGGCGGATCCGACGGGAGACCGGCCGGGCCGGTCACGGCTCAGACCGCCGTCCAGCCCCCGTCGACCACCACCGCGGCACCGGTCATGAACGAGGACTCGTCAGAGGCCAGGAAGAGCGCCACGCGAGCCACCTCCACCGCCTCCCCGAAGCGCGCCATCGGCGTCAGGTCGATGAAGCGCTGGCGGCGTGCGGGGTCGTCGTAGAAGTCGGCCATCATGGCCGTCCGGACCTGGCCGGGGCAGAGGCAGTTCACGCGTACGCCCTTGGGCGCGTACTCCACGGCCAGGTTGCGGGCCAGACCCAGCACGCCGGTTTTGGAGGTGACGTAGGCGTGGTTGTGGGCCCGGTGGGCGACGAGCGCGCCCACCGACCCGGTGAGGATCACCGAACCGCCGCCCGCGCGGACGATCTCGGGGATGGCCGCGCGGCACCCCAGGAAGGTGCCGGTGAGGTTGACCGCCAGAATGCGGTGCCAGCGCTCCAGGGCGATGCGCTCGAGGCCGACGTCCCCTTCCGGCGTGCGGTCCACGATGGCGGCGTTGGCGTAGAAGACGTGCAGCGCGCCCCACCGCTCCACCGCCGCCGCCACCATGCGCGCGTTGTCCTCGGGACTGGCCACGTCCGCCCCCACGGCCAGAGCCTCCCCGCCGGCGTCGGCGATGGCCGCCGCCACCTCGCGGGCGGCCGCGGCCTCCAGGTCGGCCACGACCACCCGGGCGCCTTCGGCGGCGAAGAGCTCTGCCGCCGCCCGGCCGATCCCCCTGCCCGCGCCGGTGATGAGGGCGACTTTCCCGGCGAGACGGCCCGGCCGATGTGGGGCTGCGCCGGTCACCGCGTGCTGGGGCCCCTCAGCCGTGCCGGCCGTCCGGCCGCGCCGGGCCGAACGGCTCCTCCAGGAAGCGGCTGAAGGTCTCCATGGGCTGCCAGGTGAGGCTCTCCAGCGCCAGCGCGTCCAGCCGGACGCAGTGGCCCAGCCGCGGCGAGCTGATCTCCAGGCGCATCCCGTTGCGCGTCCACACCCGCCGCACCTCGACGTGCGCGAACTCGTTGGTCACCTCGATCACCGGCTCACGCTCCATCGCCGGCGCACGCGCCGGCTCATGGTCGTCCATGGCCTCCTCCCGTCCTTCCCGTCCGACGGCAACCCGTGGTGCCTGCCCTCCATCAGACGAAGAGCGCCAGGTTCCGCAGGCCCAGGGTGGCCTGGTCCGGCACGAACTCGCGCCGGCAGAGCTTCCACGTCTCCCCCTCCCGTCGGAAGCGGTCGCGCCGCTCCCCCGAGAGCAGCTCGGCCTGCGGCGCGTCGCCGCGGCTGCGGTAGACGAGCAGGTAGCTCCTCACCTCTACCTCGTCCGGCCGGTCGGTGGGCCGCACCCGGACGTTGGCCACGAAGTGGCGCGTGCGCGACGGCGGGTCCTCCGCCCAGGCGAACTCGGTGCGCAGCCGGGCCACACGCAGCCGCAGCGTCTCCCGGTCGTCCCGGAAGAACGCCATCTCCCGCGCCAGCTCCTCGCCCCCGCCCGCCTCGCGGGTCAGGCGCACCGGCATCTCATAGGTCAGGTCGTCGGCCAGCAGCGCCAGCCACTCCTCGAAGCGGCGCCCGTCCAGCAGCTCCGCCTCGTGGTAGAGCCACTCCGTGAGCTCCTGGCGCACCTCCGGGGTCACGTCCACGGGCCGTCCCCCTGCACCAGGTCGAGCCAGCGCCGGTAGAAGGCCCGCGCGTTCACCTCGCTGTACTTCCCCTCGTACACCTCCCCGGGCCCGGGGAAGGCGCGGGTGGGTCGCGCCCCCTTGCCCATCTCGTAGAGGAAGGAGAGGTGGCGGGCCAGCGGGCCGCGGCTGTTGCGCGTGATGTTGGTCCAGTTCTCGCTGTCGTCCTGGGAGAAGACGCCGGACGGGCCGAAGGTGAAGATGAAGGCCTCGCGCGACAGCGCCTTCCACTCGGGCGGGGCGTCGCGCTCCACCAGGAACCAGGAGAAGACCTCGATCCGCTCCGGACCGAGCGGCTGCCACTGGTACAGCCCCGTGTGCGAGACGAACCGCCCCTTGAAGGTCACCGCGGAGATGAGGAAGGAGAAGTTGGGGAAGACGGTGCCCGGCATGTTGGCCAGGGTGCGCAGCAGGGCCAGCTGCTCGGGGCGGAGGTGGCGCTCGAACGTCGGCAGCAGCGCCTCCGCGAAGATGAAGCGGGGGGCAGGCGTCCCCACCATCACGCCGTGGCCGTTCCCGGCCTGCACGTGGTAGCCGTCCTTGGCCCAGCGGGGCGAGGGCGTGAGCCCGATCTCGGCGGTAGAGGCGTGCGTGTGCAGCGTGTGGTAGGCGTCGGAGGCGAAGTTCTCCGCCGGCAGCTTCCAGTTGGCGGCCATCTCGTGGCGGTGGGGCGGGCCCACCACCTCCATGGCGGCCCGCCCGGCCAGCAGGTCGAGGTACCAGGTCATCGGCCCCAGGTACTCGCGCAGCGGCGGGGCGTCCGCGTCCCACGTGGCGAAGACGAGGCCGGCATAGCTGTCGGTGCGCGCCTGGATCAGCCCGAAGCGGCTGCGGTCGATGGCCTCGCCGTAGATCTCCCGCTGGTAGGGGATGCCGATGAGGTCGCCGGTGTTAGTGTAGGTGAAGCCGTGGTAGGGGCAGCGGAAGTGGGAGGCGTTCCCCAGGTCGGCGCGGCAGATGCGCATGCCCCGGTGGCGGCACACGTTCAGCATCACGCGGATCCGCCCGTCTTCCCCGCGCGCCACGATGACCGGGTGCTCGCCCATGGCGCGGGTGACGTAATCCCCCGGCGAGGGCACTTCCGACTCGTGGGCCACGAAGAGCCAGCAGCGGGCGAAGATCGTGTCCATCTCCGCCCGGTAGACCTCCGGGTCGCTGAAGATGAACGCAGGGATGACGCCCTCCTCGGGACGGATGGCGCTCAACCGTTGCCGCAGCCCCGCCGACAGCGGTGCAGCCGTCACAGCCATAGGTGCTCCCTCCTCGCTCCCCCACTACTTCGGCGCCCGGCCGCCCCTCCACTGCCTGCCCGGGAGCCCGGTGGCCCAGGCCCGACGGCCCCCCCGGGTCGGCACCGCGGCGGTGTGGGCTCCCCGCCCCTGGGGCATCCAGCCTCAGGCGCGGGCGAAGAGGTCGATCAGGCGGTCGGTCTGGTGGGCGGCCGCCGGCCGCAGCAGGGGCAGGCGCACGCCCGCGTCGCGGTAGGCCTGGACGCGGCGGCGCACCTCCTCGGGCGTGCCGCTGGCCGTCATGCCCTCCACGTAGCTGTCCGGCACCGCGCGGATCAGGGCCTCCATCCCGCCGCGCGCGTAGGCCTCCGCGAACCGGGGCAGGTCCTCCTGGCGGATGTAGGGCTCCCCCACGCGCATCTTCGGGCCGGCGATGAAGGGGATCTGCACCGGGTCGAACTTCGTGGCCACCTCCCAGCGCACCGTGTCGAGCGCCGCCTGGTGGTCGTCCTCCACCGAGCAGTTGATGATCTGCGCCACCTCGAAGCGCGACCAGTCCTTCCCCGCCCGCTCCGCCGCCTCGCGGACGATGCGCAGCGCGTTCGCCGTGTACTCCGGCGAGCAGACCGCGTTGAGCACGACCCCGTCCCCGATCTCCCCGGCCAGCCGCAGGCCGGTGCGGCTGGTGGCCGGGATGTAGAGGGGGATGGCGCGCCGCACCGGCGTCCACCCCAGCCCCACGTCGTCGAGGTGGACGTGGTGGCCGTGGTAGCTGATCCGGTCGCCGGTGAGGATCAGCCGGATCGCCTCCACCCACTCACGTAGCGTCTCCGCCGGGTCGGCCGGGGGCAGGCCGTGGCGCCGGGCGTGGCTGGCGGTGCAGGCGCCGGGCGCCAGCGTCAGGCGTCCGCCGGTCAGCTCGTCCAGGCTGGCCGCGGTCTGGGCCATCACCACCGGGCTGCGCAGGCGGACGATCTGGGTGGTCCCCAGAATCAGGCGCTCCGTGGCCAGGCCGATGGCGGCCAGCGCCGTCACGGAGTCGCGCATCAGCTCGATCGTCTCGGAGAAGAAGCCCATCTCGAAGCCGCGCGCCTCCGCCCGGTGCATCAGGGCCGCCATCTCCCGCACGTTGGTGAACCGCCCGTAGCCCAACGCGAACCCGACGCGCTGCCCGTCGTGCGTCACATCGTCACCTCCACGCTGGGGCCGGACCGGGGGGACACGCCCTGTGCCCCGGCCGCGGTTGACATCGACATATCGTCGTGCTCATCGATCCGTGACAACGACATATCTTCGTTGTGACGGGCAAGCAGCGGGCCCACCCGCTCGGGCCATGTGCCCTGTCAGCGTGCTCGCTCGGTCTTGCGCCTCTCCCGCAACTCGCGCGTGGCCGCCTCGTCCACCACCCACTCCTCCGGCAGCCGCACCAGCGCATCGGGGTCGCCGGTGAAGCGCACCACCACCCCGTAGTCGCGCGCCGCCGCCTCCGGCGTCACGTAGCCGGCCGCCACGTCCTGCCGCACCCGCTCCGGATCGCGCGTGTAGGGGTCGCCGTACCCGCCGCCGCCCGGCAGGTGGAGGTGGATGAGCTGGCCCGGGCGCAGGTCGATGCGGGCCTTGGGGTTCGGCCGCTCGCCCGAGTCGAGCACGACCTCCCCGGGCGCCCCCGGTCCGCCGCCGAGCAGCCCGGGGGCGGGGAAGCGAGTGCGGTCCACGATCCCCGAGACGCTCCAGGCGCCCCGCCCCCGGCAGCCGAAGGTGGTGCGCTGGCCGAGCCCGCCGCGCCACCGGCCCGGGCCACCGGAGTCGGGACGCAGCTCCCGCTTCCACAGGATGAGGGGCGAGAGGGCCTCCACCACCTCGGCCGGCACGCCGGCGACGCCGCTCGGGAAGCCCACCGTGTTGAGCCCGTCCTGCGAGGGCCGCGCGCCGGTGCCTCCCACCTGGAACATCGTGAAGGTGAAGGGGGGGTCGCTGCCGCGCCAGACCGTCAGCCAGATCGGGTCCGCGCCCGGCGCGATCACCCGGTCGGGCAGCGCGCCCGCCAGGGCGGCGTAGATGGCCGTGGGGATGAAGTGGCCGAGGGCGTGGCGGCTGGCCACCGGGGCCGGCGGGAGGGCGTGGAGGATGCACCCCGGCGGCGCGCTGACGTGGACCGGGCGGAAGCCGCCCTCATTGTGCGGGATGTCCGGGTAGATGGCGGCCTTCACGGCGAAGGAGGCGTAGGCGTGGGTGTAGTTGAGCACGACGTTGATGCCGCGGGGGCTCTGGGGCGAGGAGCCGGTGAAGTCGATCCACAGCTCGTCCCCGGCCACGCGCACCCGACAGCGGATCAGGATCGGCTCGTCGAAGCCGTCGCTCCACGTCTCGCTCGTCCACTCCCCGTCCGGCAGGGCCCGGATGCGCTGGCGCACCGCCGCCTCACTGCGGCGGACGATCTCCTCGGCCACGTCGTCGAGCGTGGCCAGGCCGAACTCCTCCATCGTCTCCAGCAGCGCCCGCGCGCCCGCCTCGTTGCAGGCGGCCTGGGCGTAGAGGTCACCCACCACCTCGTCGGGCAGGCGCACGTTGGCGCGGATGACGGCGAGGAGGACCTGGTTGGGTTCGCCCCGGTCGAAGAGCTTGAGGATGGGGAGGAGCAGCCCTTCCTCGTAGACCTCGCGGGCCTCCGCTGAGAGGAGCCGGCCGCCGATGTCCGGAGCGTGGCAGGTGTTGGCGAAGAGGGCCACCAGGCGCCCGCCCCGGAAGACCGGCGTGGCCACCGTGATGTCGTTCACCTGCCCCGCCGTCATCCAGGGGTCGTTGGTCAGCAGCACGTCGCCCGGGGCGAGCCGCTCGGGCGGGTAGGCGCGCAGGAAGTGGCGCATGGAGGTGGCCATGGCGTTGATGTGGCCGGGGGTACCGCTCACCGACTGCGCGATCATCCGGCCCTGCGGGTCGAAGAGGCCGCAGGCCAGGTCCTGGCTCTCGCGCACCACGGTGGAGAAGGCGGTGCGCATGAGGGCGTCCTGCTGCTCGGTGACCACGGCGAGCAGCCGGCTCCAGATCACCTCCAGGGTGATGGGGTCGAGGGCCGTCTCACGCATGGCCGGCCTCCGGCCCGGGCGCCCCGGCGAACTCCACGATGACGTTCAGGTGCTCGTCCACGCGGGCGTGCGCGCCCGGACCCACCACCAGGGTGGACTCGCGCTCCTCCACCACCGCGGGACCGGTGAAGCGGTCGCCCGGGCGCAGGACGTAGCGGTCGAGCACCGGCGTCTCCACGAAGCCGCCGGCTTCGGGGAAGAAGCACCGGCGCGTCCCCTTGCGGGCGCGACCGGCCGCCGCCTCCAGGGGGAAGCGCACCGCGAGGTCGGGGACGGGGCCACTCGCGGTCAGGCGCCAGTTCACCACCTCTACCGGGACGGCAGGCCCGGCGCGACCGTAGCGCTCTCGGTAGGCGCGCTCGAAGGCCGCGGTCAGGGCGGCGGCCGACCGGGTGTCCAGCACGCCGTCGGGGAGCGGTACTTCGACCTCGTGCCCCTGCCCGGCGTAGCGCATGTCCGCGCTCACCCGCACCGTCACCGCCTCCGAGGGGACACCGGCGCGCGCCAGGAGCGCCCGCCCCTCCTCCGCCATCCCCTGCACCAGGACCGAGACCGCCGCCCAGTCCAGCGCGTCCAGACGGGCGGGGGCGCTGCGCACGAAGTCGAAGGCCAGCGGCGCCGCCAGCAGCCCGAAGGTGGAGCCCACCCCGGCGCCGAGCGGCGCGATCACCGCCGGCAGACGCAGGATGCGCGCCAGGTGGCTGGCGTGCACCGGTCCCGCTCCGCCGAAGGCGAAGAGCGGCAGGCGGCGCGGGTCACGGCCGCGCTCGGCCAGGTGGGCGCGGGCGGCCTGGGCCATCTGCTCGTTCACCACCTGGTGGATCCCCCAGGCGGCCTGCTCCACGCTCAACCCCAGACGGGCGGCCAGCGGGGCAAGGGCGCGGCGGGCGGCGGCGGGGTCGAGCGGCATGCGCCCACCCAGGAAGTAGGCGGGGTCGAGGTAGCCCAGCACCAGGTCGGCGTCGGTGACGGTGGGCTCGCGCCCGCCGCGGCCGTAGCAGGCCGGCCCGGGGTCGGCCCCGGCGCTCTCCGGCCCCACCTTCAGCAGGCCCAGCGCGTCCACCCGGGCGATGCTGCCGCCGCCGGCTCCGATCTCGATCATGTCGATCACGGGGATGCGGACCGGCAGCCCGCTGCCGCGGCGGAAGCGGTAGACACGGTCGACCTCGAACTCGTCCACCCGTAGCGGCGCGCCGCCCGCCACCGCGCACAGCTTGGCGGTGGTCCCGCCCATGTCGAAGGAGAGCAGGTCGGGGAAGCCGGCGCGGCGGCCCAGCGCCGCGGCGGCCAGCGCGCCCGCGGCCGGCCCGGACTCCAGCAGGCGGACCGGAAAGCGCACCGCGGTCTCCACCGTGCCCACCCCGCCGCTGCTCAGCATGACGAAGACCTGCCCGGCGAAGCCCGCCTCGAGCAGGCGCCTCTCCAGCGCCCCCAGGTAGCGGGCCACCCGTTCCTGCACGTAGACGTTGGCGGCGGTGGTGCTCATCCGCGGGAACTCGCGCAGCTCCGGAGCCACATCCGCGCTGCAGGCCACCTGCAGCTCGGGCGCCACCTCGCGGATCAGCGCCGCGGTGCGGTGCTCGTGGACGGGGTTGCGGTAGCTGTGCAGGTAGCAGACCGCCACCGCCCGGATGCCCCGGGCCCGCAGCTCGGCGGCCAGCCGGCGCACGTAGGCCTCGTCGAGCGGCAAGAGCACGGTGCCGTCGGCGGCCAGACGCTCGGGGACGTCGAAGCGCAGGTGGCGGGGGACGAGCGGCCGGGGCAGCTCCAGTCGCAGGTCGTAGAGCTCGTAGCGGTGCTCGCGGCCGATCTCCAGGGCGTCCCGGAACCCCATGGTGGCGAGGAGCGCGGTGGGCGGCCCGCTGCGCTCGATGAGGGTGTTGGTCACCAGGGTGGTGCCGTGCACCAGCGTCCCCGCCACGGGGCGCTCCCCGTCGCGCGGGAGGGCGCGGCGCACCACCGCCGCCACGGCCTCGCCGGGGTCGGCCGGCGTGGTCAGGTGCTTGGCGATGACGGCGCGGCCGTCCGGCGGGACCAGCAGCAGGTCCGTGAAGGTGCCCCCGACGTCGACGCCGACGCGCACCACGGGTCAGTCGCGATAGCCGGGGGGCGGCGGGGTGCGGTGCCAGAGGTCAAAGACGACGGGCTGGCGGCGGGTGTCGTGGTCCTCGTCGTCGTCGATGGCCTCCATCTCGCAGAAGAACTCCACGCGCACCCCGAAGGGGTCCCGGATGTAGACGGCGATGTTGTTCCCGGCGGCGTGGCGCACCGGCCCGACCTCGACGCGCACCGTCTGCGCGGCGCACCAGTCGAGGACCGCCTTGATGGCGTTCCAGTCCCCCACGTCGTAGGCGTGGTGGTGCAGCGTCACCCGGTCGAACTTGAGGAAGCCCAGGTTGTGGTGCTCCGGGCGGCAGCGCAGGAAGGCCTGGGTGTCCGGCACCCAGTCCGAGACGCGGAAGCCCGCCGTGCGGAAGAAGGCCATGGCGCCATCCGGGTCCGGCGTCATGCGGGTGAAGTGGCCCAGCCGCAGCACCGGGGCCGGCCCCGCCGGGACCAGCACCCCCAGCCGGTCCATCGCCCGGTAGACCTCGTTCCACATGCCCAGCGGGTCCTGGAACTGGAAGGCCAGCCCGCGGCGGCCCGGCTCCGGCATCGCCTCCCGCACCGGCACCCCGCGTTCGGCCAGCGCCGTCCACAGCGCCGCGGTTTCCTCGTCGCTGTCCGTCTCCCAGGCCAGGTGGTCCACGCCGGGCTCCGCGCCGGAGCGCAGCTCCAGGCAGTGGTGCTCCCACTGGGCGCGCAGGTAGACGGCCCCGTCGGCCTCCTCGGAGACCGCCAGCCGTACCACCCGCGTGTAGAAGTCGAGGGCCCGGCCCAGGTCCGGCACGCGCAGGGCCAGGTGGCCGGGGCGACGGATGCGCCGCGGCGCCTTCGCCGGCCGGGCCGCGGGGGCGGACACGGCGGCTTCCGGGCGCGTCCCGGGAGCGGACACGGTGGCTTCCGGGTGCGTCCCAGGAGCGGACACGGTGGTCTGCGACTGGTCCCGTGCGCTCACCGCCGATCTCCCATGACCCTCACCGCGGCTTCACCGTGAGGAACCCGTCCACCATGCGGCCCACCCCGCGGGCGCGGGCCCGCTCGTAGACCACGCGGGCCACCGCCAGGTCCTGCGCCGCCGTCCCCGAGGGCTTGAAGAGGACGAGCTCCCCGGTGCGCAGCGGCACTTCGCCGGCGAGGACGCGCCCCACCTCCACCACGTCCCCCTCGCCGATGGCACCCGCCGCCAGCGCCGCGCGCACGTCCCCCGACTCCTGCAGCGCCTGGTCGCGGTGGTCTACCAGCACGCGGCCGGCCCGCCGCACCGTCGCTTCGTCGACCTCGCGCAGGTCGGGCCGGGTGGCGCCGATGGAGACGATCACCGTCCCCGGCGCAAACCACGCCCCCTGCACCACCGGGTGGGCGGCGCGCGTCGCCAGCACGACGAGCGAGGCCGCCGCCACCGCCTGGGGGTCGCCCACCGCCTCCACCGCCACCCCCAGGCGCGCCGACATCTCCCGGGCGAACCGCTCCCGCCGCTCCGCCCGCGGGCTGTAGACGACCGCCGCCTCGACGGCCACTGCCTGCGCGATGGCCTCGAGCTGCCCCTGCGCCTCGAACCCCGAGCCGAAGAGGCCCAGCCGCCCCACCCCCGTGGGGAAGGCGAAGCGCACGAACGCCGCCGTCACGGCGCCGGTGCGCCGCTGGGTGAGGGTCGAGGCGTCCATCAGCGCGAGCAGCGCCCCCGTCCGCGCGTCGTAGAGGAGCACCAGGTAGGTGAGGCCCGTCCCCTGCGCCAGCGCCATCACCTTCGCCCCGGCCAGCGGCCCGTCCCCGTCCTGCAGCACCCCCGGCATCACGCGGAACCAGCCGTGCGCTGTCTCCACGGTCAGGCGCGTCGGCACCCGCACCCCGCCGGCGGCCTCGGCGGCGAAGAGGGCCTCGACCGCCTCCACGGCGGCGGCGGGATCGAGCAGGCTGGCCACGTCCTCGGCGGTTAGCACCAGCACCCCGCCGGGCGGGGCGGGGGCGCCGGGTGGCGACACGACGGTCACGGCGGCCGGCCCCGCAGCGGTCACGCCGGGTGGCGCCCCTGGAAGAAGCGCTCGTCCGGGTCCGCGGTGACGTCGAGCCCGGAGGCCACCGCCCCCTCGCGCAGCAGCCGCATCTGCGCGCCGTTGAGGCGCAGGTGCGGCATGCGGATGGGCCCGCCGTTGAACCCGTTGAGCCACTCCATGTACTTCCAGGCCAGCCGGGGCACGAGCCCCGCGCCGGTGAGCGTGCCGCGCAGCGCCTGGTAGGCCTCGCGGCAGGGCTGCAGGGCCCAGTAGAGCGGCATCGCCTCCTCCCAGCGCCCCTCCTGCATCAGCCGGAACAGGCGGGGGATGCGGTCCCCGAAGTAGTTGTAGTAGCTCGTCCCGAGCCACTGCATCCCGTAGGCGTCCACCCAGGCCGGGGCGTTGTGCTCCAGCGGGTCGGTGATGACGAGCTGGTGCCCCACGCGCTTCTGCACCTCCACCATGCCGCCGGTCCCGGGGTGGCCCACTTCGTACTTGAGCGCCACCACGGTCTCCTCCCGGGCCAGTTCGACGATCGCCTCCGGGGGGAAGGCCGACGGGTGGAGGCGGCGGAACCCCCAGAAGCCCACCGCGAAGAGGATGATCCCCAGGTCGGTGGCCCGGCTCACCGCGCGCGTGTAGGCGATGATGTCCTGGGCGCTGCGCGGGTAGAAGGTCAGCGGGTAGCTCAACAGCAGCAGCACCCCGCCGTGCTCCTCGGCGAAGCGGCACACCGTCACGACGTCCTCCAGCGTGTCGAAGGAGCCGTGGATGACCAGGTGGTGGGTGGGCGGGGCGGCGGCGGCGGCGATCTCGATGAACGCCTGGTACTCCGCCACCGTGGCCCCGCACTCCGAGGCCAGCAGCGAGCCCCAGAAACCGAACTCCACCGAACGGCGCACGTCGTGGGCGATGGCCGCCGCGTTCAGCCGCCGCAGGTCGCCGGTGAAGGTCGGCAGGACGACGTTGCACACCCCGCGCATGTGCTCGCGCGCCCAGGCCTTGGCCTCGGCACGGGTGTAGGGGAGCGTCACGGTCCCTTCCTCGCCGCGGTCCCATCGGAGGATGCCAACCCTACCCGGCGCAACCGGTCGGTCACCAGCCGCCGGGTCCGGTCAATGTGCGCGCGGACCACA
Source organism: Armatimonadota bacterium (assembly GCA_031081585.1). Taxonomy (NCBI): domain Bacteria; kingdom Bacillati; phylum Armatimonadota; species Armatimonadota bacterium. Next base: position 35,625 of record JAVHLY010000012.1, on the reverse strand, counting down.
GCGACAGCACGGGCGTCATCGCCTTTGACCAGGGCATCGAGAATGGCCCGATGTTCCCGGTTTGCTGACCGGATCCTGGGGCGAGCTCCTGCCACGAACTGGAGGAAACGATCGATGGGCATCCGTACAGCATCGAGTAGCTTCGGCAGGAGCGGATTCCCTGACAACTCGGCAATCTCCTGATGGAAGCGCCGGTCCAGCTCCAGCCAGTCCTCACCCGTTTCCCGTTCCATGGCGGCCAGCAGCGTGCCAAGCCGCGCAGCAGCGTCCGCCGGTCGTCGAACAGCCCGGCGCACCGCCAGTCCTTCCAGCACCGTCCTGAGGGTCCACAGGTCCTCCAGGTCGTCGGTGTCGAGAGGCGTAACCACGGCATGCCGATAGGGGGCCAGCATGATGATGCCCGCCGCCTCCAATTGCCGGAACGCCTCCCGGACGACGGTACGACTCACGCCCAGTTCCCGCGTCAGCTGAAACTGGTTCAGTTCCCCCCCCATCGGGAACTCGCCGGAGGCGATCCGCTCGCGCACCTCAGCGGCGACGAGCTCCGCCAGCGTCTGGCGACTGCGCAGCCGCCCGAGGGAACGCCAGGCAGCCGACAGGGACAAGGGCTCCCGCTGGGTCGTCCTCAATTGATGTTCCACCTCGGCCAGAGCCTGGCCCGGCGCACATAGTAGGCCCAGGCCCGATCAAGGTTCACCTCGTCCTCCCACACCTGCGCATACGCCCTGACCTCCCGTGAACTGTAGAAACGGGGCCGTCCCACCAGCATCGCCGCCAACTGCACCCGCGCCGCCTCCTCGAGGTAAATGGCCCGTACGCAGGCCTCCCGGAGTGTCCGCCCCACCACCACCTGGCCGTTGCCGCGCAGCAGGACGGCCGTCCCGCCGCGGAGGGCGCGCGCCACCTGCTGACCCAGCCGTGGTGTGGTCACCAGCCCCCCGCCCGGATACACAGCCGCCGGCCCGCCCAGGATCGTCCCCAGGTAGTGTAGCGGTCGGACGGGGACGCCGATCACGCTGAGCACGGAGGCTGCAGGCCCGTGGATCCGGCAAATGGCGCCGACCCCTCCGTCGGCCCGGTAGACACTGGCGTGGACGGGCCACTCCAGGGGGAGCCGCCCGCCCTGCACTCGCCCCGTCGACAGGTCCATCTCCACCAACGTCCCCACGCTCACCGCTCCTGGAGCGATCCGAGGCGTCAGCAGGACGATCTCCGTCCCCGGCACTCGTGCACTCACGTGCCCAAAAGCCTCCACCAACCCGGTTGACGCCAGCACGCGGCTGGCCCACACCAGCTCTCGGGCGATGAAGGCTCGTCTATCCAGTCTGGTCGGCCGACCCATCCTACGATCGGAGGCCGTCACGTCCGCAGGTATGCGCGCAGCTCCCGGACATGGGCGACGAACTCCGGAGTGTGCCGCATCTCGTAGTACCGAGGTCTCGGCAGCTCGATCACCACGCTGCCCGCCAGGCGGCCAGGTCGCGATGTCATGACGAACACCTGGTCCGACATATAGACGGCCTCGCCGATATTATGCGTTACCAGGACAACCGTCTTCCCCGTACGTTCCCAGATCCTCAAGATCTCGTGGTTCAGCTGATCCCTGGTGAGGTCATCCAGAGCGCTGAAGGGCTCGTCGAAGAGGATCAGCGGCGGATCATGAATCAGCGCCCGACAGATCGCCACGCGTTGTTGCATCCCCCCAGAGAGCTCACGGGGCCAGTGGCGCTCGAACTCACCGAGGCCGACCATCTCCAGGAGCTGGCGCGCCCGATCCCGATAGGGAACGATGGGCAACCCGCGAATCTCGACGGGCAACAACACATTGTCGACGACCGAGCGCCACGCCAGCAACGTGGGCGACTGGAAGACGATGCCGATGTCCGGCTGAGGGCCGTAGACCCGCCTTCCATCCAACCAAACCTCTCCCGACGTCATCGGAATGACGCCCAGAATGACCTTCAGGATCGTGCTCTTGCCGCACCCGCTGGGCCCGATCAAACTGACGAACTGGCCGGGGACCACGCGCAGGGTCACTCCCCTTACTGCCGGGAACACGGAACCACGCCGGACGAAGTCGACGGTCAGATCCCGCAACTCCAGGGCAATTCCCTTGCGCCCTTCCAGACGCCGGCTTCCAGGGGCGATGCCCACCGTCACGGCCCGGTACTCGCGCCCTCCTGCTCGAACACGACCACGCGCAGCGGCGTAGACTTCCAGCCGTTGACCGGATTGAGCTCCTGCGGGCATACCGACACGGCGACGAGCAAGTCCATCTCCGCCCGCAGTTCGATGTAATCACCCGGTTTTGACGTCGGTTCCGCGATCTCAGCACGACCATCAGGGTGGTGAATGACATTCATGAAGGGGGCAAAGGCCCCAGGGAGCTCATCCTTGGCGATTCCCCAGGGGGCCACAGCCGCGGCCAGATTGTCGCGGCAGTTCGCCGTTCCTCGAACCCCATAACGCAGGTAGTTGAGCTCCTCACTGCACATGGCACCGCCAGGGTAATTTCGACCCACGGTATCCTCAACAATGGTCAGCATCTTGCTGCAGTTGTTAGAGTACAAAGCATGACCCTTCGTAGGATTCCAGACATGATTGAGCAACATGGTGTTCTCGTTGTTGAGGCGATCTTTGAAGTCGTGAAGGTTGAAACAGATGAGATCTGCCACCTGCTTGCCCTCAACGTCCTCAATGCGCAGCACCTGACCTGTTGTCAGGGTGAAGGCGGTGTACGCCTTCCCGGGAAGAATGCGATCAGTCACCACTCTCCTCACAGCCGCCCTCACCTCCTCCCGCAGGGTCAACCCCTCTGCTCCTCGGTCAACCACGGGAGCAGCACCCGCTCCAGCCACCGAACGCCATGAAACATGAGCACGCCCGCAAAGCCCAGAATCGCAATGGAGACAAAGATTTGCTCAGTCTCGAGCCGACCTGCACCAGTCAGGATTAGGAAACCCAACCCTTGGTCGGCGCTCACAAATTCCCCAACAACGCTCCCGATCAGCGCCAGCGTGATCGCCACGCGAAGTCCCGCGAAGATGTACGGCAGCGCATTCGGGAAACGCACCTTTCGCAGCTCCTGCCACCGGGTCGCTGAAAGGCCGCGGACCAGGTGGAGCAAGTCCTCGTCTACCGCCCGGAGCCCCACCACTGTGTTCACGACAATGGGGAAAAAAGACACCAGGAACGCGACGGCGATCTTCGGGGCACTGCCAAATCCCAACCAGATGACCAGCAAGGGGGCGATCGCGATAGTGGGGATGACCTGGGACGTGATCAGCAGAGGCAGCAAGGTCTCCTCTAGAAGCCTGAACCGCACGATGAGGATCCCCAGGCAGACACCCACCAGGGCTGAGAGGCCGAAGCCCATGAGGGCCTCGCGCAGCGTCACTAGCGCATGGGCGAAAATGATCCTCCAGTGGGCGGCAGCGAAACTGCCTATGACCGTTGGCGGCGGCAGGACGTAACGAGGAAAGGACTCCTGCCGGGAGAAGAGCTCCCAGAGTACCACGAGTCCGGCAACCAGCAGCACCGGCTTGATGCGGGACATCACGCCGGATCACGGCTTGGGCGGCAGAAACGGCTTGGGCGGCAGAAACTCCGTGGTGTAGAGCTGGCTCAACGGCACCCGCGCACGCTGACCTCCGTACTTGACCATGAGCTCCTGGGTGGTCCTCCACCGCGCCTCGCTCATCCACCCCAAGCCCCGGCGGAGCACCTCGTCATCCGTGAAGTACGCCGCAAGCACGTCCAGCTCGGCGGCAAAATAGGCGCGAGTGGCCCCCGGATCCTTCGTATAGCCCGCGGTAATGTTGGCGGCTTCCTGGCGATGGCTCAGAGCCCACTGAAGGCCCCGCAGTGAAACCTCAACGAACCTGCGGACAGTCTCCACATTACCCCGGAGATAACGGGTGTTCACCAGGATGCCGCTCGAATAGGAGTTGATCCCCATGGCATGGTAGGGGAGCACATCGAACTGGTCCAGGACATTGACGAACTCCTGGAGGTACCCCAGGGCACAGTCGATCTTGCCCTCCCGAACGGAGGGTACACGCGCCGCAAACGACATGGCCACGAATCTCACCTGGGCCATGGTCAGGCCGTTGGCCTCCAGCACGGCGGGGAGCAGCGTCGCCGTGGCGGTCTGAGGAGCGTCCCCGATAGACCTGCCCTTGAGGTCGGCAATCCCGCGAATCCTCAAGTTCTTGTTACAGAGGAAGACGGCCGGGGTCTTCCGGATGACGACCGCAAGCATCTTCACAGGTGCCCCCGACGCGACGCCCTTGACCATGGTGGCGGCATCGGCAAAGCCGAACTGGGCCCTGCCTGCCCCCACAACTTTGACTGCATCACTGGATCCCTGCCCGGGACGGATGTCCACGCTCAGCCCGGACTCGGTGTACCAGCCCTTGTTCAGCGCGACGAAGAACGGCGCGTGGATACCGTCGATGCTCCAGTCCAGATAGAGCGTTACGGCCCGGTCGGCACCCGCCGAGGCGGGATGGACGGCGATCCCCAGGATCAGCCCGACGATCAGAAGACCAGCCATTCCACTGCGGCTCCTCTGGCCCATAACCCCCTCCCCCCCACGCCTCCGCTCGTGGATTGTCGGACTGTCATACAGTTCTAACTTCAACGATGGTAACCCGGCTCCCCGTGGGGGTGTCAATGGGGCGCCCGCAGGAGCGCCTGCGCGACGTGCGGGGCAGGGCTTACCGCAAGGCCACAAGGACTTCTTCCCGTTCCCAGTAGATCAGCCGGTTGCGCAGGGCGGCCAGCGCCCGGTCCATGACGAAGCCGATGAGCGCCACCAGGGCCACCGCCGCGAAGGTGCGCGCCTGGACCAGCGAGGCCGACGCGTAGAGGATGAGCCAGCCCAATCCCTCGGTGGCGCTGACCATCTCGGTGAGCACGGTGATGATGAAGGCGATGGGCAGGGCGATGCGGAAGCCGGCGAAGACCTGCGGCGCCGCCGCCGGCACCTGCACCCGCCAGAAGAGGCGCCACCGCCCCGCCCCCATGGTCTGCGCCGACCAGAGGTAGAGGCGGTCGACGTGGCGCAGCCCGTCGGCGGTGCTGATGGCGATGGGGTAGAGGCACTCCAGCGCCACCAGCGTCACCTTGGAGAGGTGTCCGATCCCCAGGAGGAAGACGAGGATCGGGTAGAGGGCCAGGCGCGGCACGGGGTAGGTGAGGGCGAGGAGCGGCTCCACCGCCCGGCTGACCGGCGCCACGCTGCTCAGCACCACTCCCAGCGGCACGCCCACGGCGACGGCCAGGCCGAAGCCGGCCACGATGCGGGTGAAGGAGGCCCCCAGGTGGCGGCCGAGCTGGGGGTCCTGGAGCAGCGCCCCCAGGTGCGCGGCGATGGCGCCGAGCGGGGGGAAGAGGCGCGGGTTCACCAGGCCCGAGCGCGCCACCACCTCCCAGGCCAGCAGCGCCGCCGCCACCGGCAGCACCCGGACCGCCACCGCCGCCACCCCGGGGAGCACCCGCCGTGAGCCCTCGACCACGCCGACGTCGCGGCGGACCGCCACCGCGCGATCGGCCGTCCTAGCCACGACGCGCCTCCTCCATGAGCACGATGCCGGCCAGGAGCCGCCGCCGCACCTCCAGCAACAGCCGGTCGGCGGCGAAGCCCAGCACGGCGATGGCCAGGATGGCCGCGAACATCAGGTCGAACCGCCCGCCGGCGTCCGCGCTCAGGATGAGGAAACCCAGTCCCAGCCGGTTCGACGAGCCGATGAGCTCGGAGGCCACCATCAGGATGAAGGCCAGCGCCAGCGCCACCCGCAGGCCGCTGAAGATGTGCACCGCCGCGCCCGGCAGCACGACGCGCAGGAAGACGCGGCCCCGCCCCGCCCCCATGTTCTGCGCCGCCCACACCCACAGCGGGTCCACCGCCCGCACCCCGTAGAGCGCGGCGATGTAGCAGGGGAAGAAGGTCGACAGGGCGATGAGGAGGATCTTGGAGGTGTCGCTGATGCCGAACCAGACCAGCAGGATCGGCAGGAAGGCCACCTTGGGGACGGGATAGGTGAGCGAGACCAGCGGCTCCACCGCGTCGCCCACACGCCGCCACACCCCGGCCAGCAAGCCCAATCCCACCCCCAGCCCGGCCCCCAGCGCGAATCCCGCCGCCGAACGGTAGAGGCTCACGGCGCTGTGGAGGAGCAGCTCCCCGCTGCGGATCAGGCGGAGCAGCTCCGCCAGCACCACGGCCGGGCTGGTCAGGTAGGGCGGGAGGACGTGCCAGGCGGCCGCCCCCTGCCACAGGGCCAGGACGGCGACCACCAGCCCCAGAGCCTCCCGCGTCACGGCCCTCCTCCCGGCCCCATCGGGCGCCCGCGCGGCCGCTCCCCGGACGCCCGGGCGCCCTCTGCCTGGGCGCCGGCTCCCTCCGCGCCCAGCTTCAGCACCTCCTCCCGCAGCAGGTCCCAGACGCGGTTGCGCACCTCGTGGAAGGCTTCGCTCTTCTTGACCTCCAGGCTGCGCGGGCGCGGGAAGGGTGCCGCCACCTCGGCCTTGATGCGCCCGGGCCGGGCCGAGAAGACCAGCACGCGGTCGCCCAGGTAGACCGCCTCCTCCACGTCATGGGTGACGAAGAGGACCGTCTTGCCCGTGGCCAGCCAGATGCGCTGCAGCTCCTCCTGCATCAGCTCGCGCGTCTGGGCGTCCAGCGCCCCGAACGGCTCGTCCATCAGCAACACCGCCGGGTCGAAGGCCAGCGTGCGGGCCAACGCCACGCGTTGCTTCATCCCGCCGCTGAGTTCCGCAGGGTAGGCGTCCTTGAAGGGGAGCAGCCCGACCAGGTCGAGGTAGCGCTCGGCGACAGCCAGCCGCTCCGCCCGCGGCCGCCCCTGCGCCTCCAGCCCCCAGACCACGTTGCCCAGGACGGTGCGCCACGGGAAGAGCGCCAGCTCCTGGAACATCACCCCGCGGTCAGGCCCCGGGCCGCGCACCTCCTGACCGTTCACCCGCATCACCCCGCCGCTGGGCGGGATGAAGCCGCCCAGCAGGTGCAGGAAGGTGGACTTGCCGCACCCGCTCGGCCCCACCACGGTGACGAACTCCCCGGCGCGCACCGCCAGGGAGAGGTCGAGCAGCGCCTCGACGCGCCGGTCGCCGCGGGTGAAGACCTTGGAGAGCCCGGCGACTTCCACCAGCGGACGCGCGGCCCCGGCCGCGTCCCGGGGCTCACCCCGCCCGGCGTCCACCACGGTCTCGCGCAGCGTGCCGCCTCCCCGCGTCTCCGTCAGAAGGGCAGCAGCGAGGTGTCGACGAGCCGGCGCACGTCGACCGCCTTCGTCTGCCAGCCCAGCTTCAGGTGCAGCTCCTGCATCCGGCGCAGGAACTCGAAGGAGATGCGGGCCGACGGGTCCCGGTACCAGTCCTGCATGCTGAAGTAGACCTCCGGCGGCACGGTGATGAAGCGCTTCTCCAGCAGCGCCTGCCGCGCCTCCCGCTGGTTGGCCAGGTACCAGCGCGTGGCGGCGACGAAGTCGCGCAGGAAGGCCCGCACGGCCTCGCGGTGGCGCCGGACGAAGTCCGGCCGCAGGAAGATGGTGATCAGTTCCTCCTCGAAGGGGACGCCCGTCTTGGAGGTGAAGACGACCACCACCCCGCCGCGCGTCTGCTCCACGTGGAAGAAGGGGTTGGGGAAGGCGCCCACGTCAATGCGCCGTGCCCGCAGGGCCTCGCCCATGGCCGGGAAGGGGACGATGACGTAGCTGACATCGCGGTTGGGGTCGAGCCCGGCCGCGTCGATGGCCGCCCGCGCCCACAGCTCCGTGGCGGTCTTGAAGCCCACGATCCCCACCCGCTTGCCGCGCAGGTCCCGGGCGGAGCGGATCCCCGCGTCTGCCAGCGCCAGGTAGGTGGTGTTGTGCCAGTTCCCGCCGGGTACCTCCTTGGAGACGCTGGCCACCAGCACCAGCGGCACCCCCTGTTCCGCCGCGAAGAGCGCGGTGGGCCCGGGGATGGTGCCGCCGTCGAGCTGGCCCGCCTCGTAGGCCCGCAGGCGGTCGTCGCTGGCCCGGAAGGCGGTGAAGCGCAGCGTATAGGCGCGCCCCTGGTTGGGGGTGATGTCGGGGCGCGCCGCCATCAGCCAGAGCTGCTCCTCGGCGGCGAAGCCGTGCCCCAGACGGATCTCCACGGGCGCCGCGGGCGCGCCCGCGGCCAGGCCCCCCGGTCCCAGGGTCCCCGCCAGCAGGAGGAGCCCCGCCATCAGCAAGAGGGTCGTGCGCATCAGACCGTCACCTCCGCAGGGCGTCGCCCGGGACGGTCCGGCCGCCCCCACCGGACGCGGCCGTCTCGTGTACGCCTGGGCGCCCGAGAGATGTATACAGTTATTGTCGCGGGGCGGGTGACACTCCTGCCAGGGCACCGCGGCGCAGGCGAGGCCCAGACGCAGGCCCGCAGGACGGAGCGACGGGCGGGCCGGCCCGGCTCAGCGCCAGGCCGGTTCAGCGGTAGACGTTGAGCGGGTGCTGGCGCAAGCGGGCTCCCAGGCGGCGGCGCAGCGCGTCGAAGACCTCCAGGTCGTGCTCCCCCACGAAGGTGATGGCCACGCCGGTGCGCCCGGCCCGGGCGGTGCGGCCCACCCGGTGGACGTAGGTGTCCACGTCCTCGGGCATGTCGAAGTTGATGACGTGGGAGACCGCGGGCAAGTCCAGCCCGCGCGCGGCCACGTTGGTGGTCACCAGCAGCGGCCGCTCCCCCTCCGCGAACGCCCGCAGCGCCCGCAGCCGCGCCCCCTGGGCCATGCCGCCGTGGAGCACGCCCACGCGGTGGCGCTCCCCCAGCAGGCGGGCCAGGCGGTCGGCGCGGTGCTTCGTGCGGCGGAAGATCAGGGCCGAGGCGACGGGCTCCCGGCTGAGCAGCAGCCGCAGCGCGCGCACCTTGTCGCGCTCGGCCACCTCGACGTAGTACTGCTCCACCGTCTCCACCGTGGGCACCGGGGCGTCGATGGCCACCCACACCGGCCGGCGCATCCGCTGCTCGGCCAGGGTGCGCACGGCCGGCGGCATCGTGGCCGAGAAGAGCCCGGTCTGCCGCACGGGGGGCGTGGCGGCCAGGATGCGGCTCACGTCCAGCAGGAAGCCCATGTCCAGCATGCGGTCGGCCTCGTCCAGCACGACGACGCGGACGGCGGTCAGGCGGACGGTGCCGCGGCCGAGGTGGTCGAGGAGCCGCCCCGGCGTGGCCACCACCACCAGGGGGGCCCGGCGCAGGGCCGCAAACTGCTGCTCGATGGGCTGGCCCCCAAAGAGGGCCACGACGCGCAGCGCCCGGCCCGCGCCCAGCGCCCGCAGGTCGTCGGTCACCTGCAGGGCCAGCTCGCGGGTGGGGACGAGGACGAGCGCCTGTGGTCCCGTCTTCGGCGGCGCCGTGTCCTGCGGCTCGGGGTCCACCCGCTCGACCAGGGGGATGCCGTACGCTCCGGTCTTGCCGGAGCCGGTCTGGGCCTGGCCGATGAGGTCCCGTCCCTCCAGGAGGATGGGGATGACCCGCTCCTGGATGGGGGTCGGGGTCCGCCATCCCAGGTGTGCAATGGCCCGAAGCGTTTCGGCGCGCAGCGGAAAGCGGTCGAAGCCCGAGGTGCGGGCGGGATCCTGCAGGAGGGTCTGTGTGCTCATCGAGATCTCCTTCACGGTCCGGCGGACCGCCTGGCTGGCGGCCGCCGGAGCATTGGTGCCGGCGCCTGCGCGTGTCTCGCCGGACCGATGCCGTGAACTAGACCCGCGACACACCGCGAGGGGCGCACCCGGCGCCCCTCGCCAGAACGCAGTGGACGACCTTTACATAATAGGCGATGACCGGGTTCCCGTCAAAGCCGGGATGCCGGAGCATGCCTCGTGGGGACCTTCCGCGTCACGCTGGAGCTGGGGGACCCGCAGGGGCACCGCTGGGAAGCCCTGGATGCCGTGGTCGACACGGGGGCCAGCTACACCTGGGCCCCCCGGGACGTCCTCCAGCGCCTGGGCGTGACGCCCCAGTTCCGCCGGGAGTTCGTCACGGCCGACGGGCGCGGGCCCGCCCTGCAGGTCTTGCCGGGAGCGCCCCCACCCAGGTCCTGACGGCCTCCTCCACACGATCCCGGTTGGCGGGTGTCAGCACGTGTATCACCGTGCGTGGGTGGCGTTTGAAGGCATCCGCCCAGGGGTGCGGGACAGCCGTGATCGTCGCGAGCAGCGGTGCGGACCCGCGGGCGACCTCCTCGAGAGCCTGGCGGAAGGCGGCGCTCAGGAGCTCCATCTTGCCGATCTCGTCCACCACGACGATCTGGCCCCGCGACGCCGCGTGGCGGATGGCGGCCACGCCGATCTCCTCCAGGACCGCCAGGTCCACCCCGTAGCGCCCGACCCGGTGCGGGGACCGGCCCGCGAAATCCACGTGAGCGAAGACCGCGGAGCGACCGTCGAGCGTGGTCAGCCGGAATCCCACCCGCGTCCCACCATGACGGACCTCGTCCGTGTAGAAACCGCCGGCGCGCGGGCCCAGCCACTCGGCGAGGCGGCGGATGAGGGTGGTCTTGCCCACGCCGGGGCGGCCCGTGATCAGGAAGATCTCGGCCACAGGTGCGGGCGAGGCGGGATTCGGGCGAGCAGATCTTGCCCCCACCGTCCCGCTACGCGGGTCCCGACGCCGCCCGTCGGCTGCGCAGGCGCCTGAGCACGCGCTCCGCGCCCGCCGCGGCGGTCTCGGCCGTGTCAACGCCGGTTTGAATTTCCCCAGATCGCCGATTGAAAATTCTCCACTTCGATAGCCGGTGTCGCTTCCTTAACCTTATAGCTCCGCGTGGTGGGTATCGGGATACCTCGCTGGTGTCGAGCAATGCCTCCCGGAGCGCCCCTGCGCGCCATCTTCCCTCTACTGGTGGCCCGAGTGGCCTTTTGCGTACTTGAGCGGCCCTGAAGAGCTTTCGCGCGTCCTCGGCTGCAGGGCGTCCACGGAACCGTCCTCGCCTCCTGCGAGCCGGACCGGCCAGTGCGCGGGCGGGGTGCGGCTGGCCCCGACGACGATCTACCGCCTGCTGCGCCGCCGCCGGCTGCAAACCCGCTGGGGCTCGGGCCGCCGAGGCCTTGCTACGGTGGCCGCTCCGGAAGGCCGCCGGCTCTTGGATCAAGACACGGTGTCGCATCCGGGGCGGGGCGACCACCTCGACGTACCCATGGTACACTACGGCTGTGGACCAAAGGAGGCCGCGACCCGTGGGCACCATCACGAAGAAGCCCTGGACCGCCGAGGAGCTCAGCCGGCTCCCAGAAGGCTGGCGCTACGAGATCGACGAGGGGGAGCTGGTCATCATGGCCCCGGCGGGATGGCTGCACGGGAAGATTACCAGTCAAGTCGACTTCATCCTCCGGCGGTTTGTCCACGAGCACCACCTCGGTGAGGTGCTGGCTGGGGAGTCCGGCTTCTTTGTCCGCCGGGATCCCGACGTCCTGCGCGCCCCGGATGTGACCTTCTACTCCGCCGAACGAGCCGCCCGCATCGCCGACGTGATGAGCTACCCCACGGTCCCGCCGGACCTGGTCGTCGAGGTGCAGGATCCCTCGGAGCCCGATCTGGCCCGCAAGATCGAGCAGTACCTCGAAGCTGGCGTCCGGGCGGTATGGGTGGTGGATCCTCGTACCCGCACGGTGACCCGTCATGCGCCGGGCGAGTCGCCCCGTGCCTGGTCGAGCCCGGAAGCGACCATCGAGGAGCCTGTCCTTCCGGGGTTTTCCTGCCGACTGGGAGAACTTTTTGGCGAAGCCTAACCCCTAGCTAGCTAGCTTATGTTTTGCCAGCGGCAATCGGCGCTCCAGCGACAATCGGCGCCAAGATAGGAAGAGGTACTCCTCCGGGAGAAACTCGACCTAACTTTGCGCGCACAGCCGCTGGCGTGTTTATACCATCAACTTGAGCCCGACAACTGTCTCGGGGAAGAGGAGCGCCGCCCGGGGCGGCGCTCCGGATACATCGGGGACCAGCCATGCCGCAACCGGCCCAGGTGTCCATTGGACTGCGTTCGCAGGTCTTCGCCACCCGGCCGGAGGAGGTAGGGATCGCGCCGGGCCCGCTGCTTCCCCACGTCTGGGGTGCCGTGATGGAATTCCAGCGGCCCGGAGCCGCCGTGACCCTCGTCTCCCTCGCCGACGGAACCACCAGTCTCTATTTCAGCAACGGCGGGGGCATCATCGGCGCTGGCGGTCATCCCCCGGTGGCAAAGGCTACCCGGGACTTCCTTGCCGTTGTGGACATCGCCTCCTTGAGCCCCTCATGGGCATCGCTGATCACGAGGCGCACGCCACTGTAGCCCCCGGGCCACCAGCCCACGCAGAAACTGCACCCAGAAAGCTCCGTCCTCACTCGGGCCCACATCCCCAGGACTTTCCGCTCGCCGGTGGCTTTAACCCCGATCGCCAGGGATCCGGTCCCGCGCACCCAGGCCACCGACGCGCGAACCGCCGGCTGCAGGCCAACACCCCTACCGCCCCCTGAAGGACGCCATGGACACCCTGAAGACGGCTGCCTGCAGGCGGCAGCCCCGCAGGGCCGAGGACGTGGTCCCAAGCACCACGTAGAGGCGGCTACGCAGCGCCGCCCCCCACGACGAGGTACAGCGCGGGAGCCTGCTGGGCAGGGGTGGCGTAGTAGCGGATCCACACCGGCTGCCCGTCGCTGGCTGAGACCGTCAGGCTGGGGCGGAACCGGATCGCGCCGCCTGGGAGGCGGCGGTCCGGGGGGCGGTGGAGGGGCTCCCGAAGCTCGCGGCCCCGGGCCGGGGCCCAGGGCCGACTGTGATTCGCTTGGTAGCGGGGGGGAGGATTTGAACCTCCGACCTTTCGGGTTATGAGACCGGACTGCTCCACCCCGCGTTGACAGGCTCATTATACCAGCCGGCCTGCGGGGTGTCTTGAGCTTGAACACCCCTCAGTCAGGGTGTCGCGGATCTATCTGAGGCAGTACAGACCCCCGACGGCGTCAAGCGCCTCCGGGTCCGCGATCGAGAGCCCTGCCTCGCCTTGGCGCGACAGATCTACCAGGCCCCGACACGGGAAGCCGCTGAGACCCGGTTGTGGCGGTGGGTCGCCGCCTGGAAGATCCGACGAGTTGCTTCACCAACCTGGCCAGCTGTGCCCGCCTCACCTATGCCGGGACGAGCGGGCTCACAACCGGTGGAGGATACGTTCCCGCTCAAAGGCTTTTACACAAGACTCTTGACACTCCCTGGCTCTCACCCATCCCGGCCGAGACGTCGCCGTGCGCGCCATGCCGCCATCAGAAATAGGCCGGCGGTCATGGCGAGCAACCCGGTGAAGAGAGGCCCGACGATCACGAGCATGTCGAGGCCTTCGGATTGAGTGAGGACGATGAAGCCGAAGAACGCCCCGACACCAACACTGATGAGGCTGGTGCCAAAGACGCTGCGCCGCGATGGCCTGGTAGCCCCCACGGTCCTGATGGCCACCATCGGCGGGATCAGAATCGCCAGAAGCAAGGCTGCGGCTCTCAGCCACGTCCTGGTTTCTCGCCATGCGCCGGCGATCGAGGGGCCGGGCTGCTCGGTCAGCACTGTGCCGATCAACCCGACGACCAGCACGGCCACGGAGAGGACGATGGCGCTAGAGATGACCGGCGGCCGGGAGACCGCAAGCGCCGGCAGCGCGGCGAGGCAAATGGCTCCCAGCACGATGCCCGGCAGGGCGTTGCTTGTCAGCGCGAGCGGACCGGCCGTCACCAGGGCGAACGCGGCGAGTCCCCCGAGTACCCGCAGCGAGTCTGTGAGCGTGCGGAACATCGCCGAGCGGTTCCTCACAGCGCAGCCAGGTCAACGTCGGCCCACACGCCGACGTGGTCCGACGGCCACAGGTCGGGATCGGTCGGAGACGGCCGGTCGAAGCAGCGGCCGCTCTCGATCAGCCGCAGCGGGGGCTCATACCAGATGTAGTCCAGGGGCAGGGACAGCGGCTCGGCCGGATCCCGCAGGCCCAAGAGCCCATCCACGCGGTAGCGCAGCGGGGTCGGGAGCGTTCCCTGATCAAGCGCGGAGGCCAACCGTTCACGCATGCGCTCCAGGCCCGGCTCTCCGGCGCTGACGTTGAAATCTCCGCACACCACGCGGGCATCGGGTGCACCTCTGCGGTCGATCCAGCCCAGCAGCAATTGCACCTGGGGACGCGGGTGCGGTTCCGCGGCGGCCCCTTCGCGCTGGACGTGGAGTCCCCGTTCCCGGGGCTGTCTCCCAGCCGCATGCCGTGTGAGACTGTAGCCGCAGGTCTTGGCCCTGATGATTATCCGGTGTCTGTCGACTTCCTCCTGCCCTCCCTCTGGCGGGACCCGCGCGGCCCCCGGACCCCCCCGGCGGCTCCGGGGAGGGGTCCAGCGCCCGGGCGGGCGCGCTGGACCGAACGGACGCCCCGCGGGCCCGATACTCGCAGCGCCTCTGAGCGTGCGTCTGCTGCTGTTTCCGGGGAAGAAGGAGGCGTCCTGGTCAAGTGCAGTACCGGCCCTCGGGAGGTTTCCCGAGGGCCGGTGAGCTGGTAGCGGGGGGAGGATTTGAACCTCCGACCTTCGGGTTATGAGCCCGACGAGCTACCGGACTGCTCCACCCCGCGTCGACAAGATTATTATACCAGCCGCCCCCCAGGCGGCAATGCCCTACCGCCAGCGGGCCAGGATCGGGTCGTGGGCGAACATCCAGGTTTCGTTGAACCGCCAGGGCGAGAGCGCCGTCGGCCGCACCACCACCGCCTCGGCCGTCCACACCACGGCCTCCCGGGGGATGGGCCGGCCGTCGGCAGCGTACTCCCACTTGGCGTCCTGGGCCAGGAACCAGAGGAAGTGGAGGTAGGTGCTGGCCACCACCTCGGTGACCTCCATACACCCCGTGTCGAAGAAGCCCACGGGCGACTCCCCGCGCTCGTCCCGGCGGTCCAGCAGCAGCACGAAGAGGTTCCCGCACCCGTCGCTGCCCACCTGGACGAACGCCTCCGACCACCCCAGCGCTCCCCAGAGGTGGCGGGCCTGCCGGGTGCCCCTGACCAGGTCCAACGCCGAGTGCACCGGGGGGATACCGAAGACCGGCCGGTCGACGACGTAGCCGCCGTTGAACTCGGAGAGGGCCCGGCGGAACGCCGGAGGAAAGGCGACGCCCAGCACCACCTCCGCCCGCGTGACCTCCCGGGGGCGCGCGGGCGGGTTGAGGCGGACCACGCCGGGCTCGAAGTACTCGAGTTCTTGCCGCACCTGTTCGACGGTCATCTCCACACGGCCCTCGCCCCACCTTGTGCCCAACTCCTCCGTGGGGCAGGCTCCTCGACCGAGGGAGGCTCCGAGGAGTTCCGCTGTCTGAAACGTCCGGTGGGCGCGGGTTTCAGCCGTTCCTAGATGTAGCGGCTCGGGTAGACCACCACCTCGCCGTGCTCGGTGACGCCCTCGTAGACGATCAACGAGACGAAGCGGGTGGGCGGGAGCTCCCGGGGTACCGCCGCCTCCACCAGCACCCCCACCCCCACGACCTCGGCCCGGAACTCCCGCATCAGGTCGAAGACCCCCCGCACCGTCCCCCCGCCCCGCACGAAGTCGTCGATGAAGAGCGCCTTCCCCCCGGCGGGGACGGCCCGCAGCGGCAGCGTCATCGACTGCACCATCCGTGAGGAGCCCGAGACGTAGTTCACGCTCACCGACGGCCCCTCGGTGACGCGGCCGCCGCGCCGGATGGTCACCATGGGCACATTGAAGGCGCGGGCGGTCATGATCGCCAGCGGGATCCCCTTCACCTCCATGGTCAGGACCACGTCGGGGCGGGTCTGGCCGAGGAGCGTGGCGAAAGCCTCCCCGACCTGGGCGGCGTAGCGGGGCAGGGAGATCAGGTCGGTGGTGTGGAGGAAGCCGCCGGGGAGCACCCGGGCGGGTTCGCGCAGTCGGCCGCACAGCTCGTCCACCAGCGCCGCGATGGCCTCCCGGCGCATCTCGGGGATGTAGCGGACCCCGCCCGCCGCCCCGGCCAGCGTCTCCACCCGCCCCAGGTGGAAACGGTCGAAGGCCCCCCGCAGCAGGGCCAGGTCCTCGCTGATGGTGGACTTGGCGGCGCCGAGGAGCTCCATGAAGGTGCCGAGGGGGAAGAGCCGGTAGGGATGGGCGAGCAGGCGGTGGGCGATGACGACCATCCGCTCTCCCCGCCGGAGCCTGCCGGCCCGCCTGCGGGCCGCCCGCGTCTCGCCCACGCTCAGGGCCGCCACCTCGCCTCTGCGCTCCGCCGGTCGCTGCCGACCGGCCGCAGGGTCAGGCCCGGGCGCGGGCGGCCAGCTCGCGGTGGATGATCGCCAGGTTCTCGGGCCGGTCGACGTCGGCGTCGAGCGCCAGCTCGGGGTGCCGCACGACGACCGCCCGCGGGACGATGCCCGTGACCTCCTGCGCCCGCGCCTCCATCTCGCGGATGGAGAGCTTGCCGGACGCCATCCGCATCACCGTGGTCCAGCCGAAGAGGCTGGCCAGCAGCCACGGCTTCTTGCGGGCCTGGAGGACCCGTTCGACGAAGGCGCGCACCCGGTCGACGATGGCGGGGTTGAAGAGCATGACGCTGGCGCCGGTGAACGAGCCGTCAACGACCCGGACGAAGGTCTTCCGGGCCCCCGGATACCGCTCCTCCAGGACCGCCTGGGGCACGATCCCGTAGTAGAAATCGGCCTCCTCCTTCTCGCAGCCGCGGAGGAACTCCTCTAGCGCCGCCGGGTGCACGAGCGGGATGTCGGAAGCCACGGCCAGCACGCGCCGGGCGCCGGGTAGGGCGCTGAGGGCTGCGACGACGTTGTCCATGATCGTGCCCCGCTCCGGGACCGCCCCGGCCAGCAGGCCCGCGCAGGCGCCGGTGAGGCGCTCGACGGGGCCGACGGCCACCACCCGCTCGACCGTCGGGGTGCGCGCCAGGGCCTGGGCCACGTGCCAGACGAAGGGGCGCCCGGCGCCGTCCAGGAAGGCCTTGTTGCTGCCGTCGGCCGCGGTCCCCCCGGCCAGGATGATGGCGTCCGGCACCTAGAGCGCCCTCCTGACGGTGCCGGTGGACGACCGGGGCACCGCTACCGCTCCTCCGCGAAGGTGCGCGTGACCAGCACCTCCACGTCGGGCAGGGCCTCCAGGTCCAGAGCGGTCTTGCGGGCCGCCGCCTCGTTGGCCATCAGCCCGAAGACCACGGGGCCGGTGCCGGAGAGGCTGGCCCCGTAGGCCTCTCCGGCCAGGATGCGGGCCTTGATCTCCCCCACCACCGGGTGGGTGCGCACGACCAGCTCCTCGAAGACGTTGCCCACGAACCGGCCCACCGCCGGGACGTCGCCCGCCCGCATCGCCTCGACCAGCGCCGGGATGTCCGGGCGCGTCCCCCCCTGCGCCGGGTCGTAGGCGCTGTGGGCCCACTCCGTGGAGACCTGCGTCCGCGGCCGCGCCAGGACCAGCCAGGTGGGGGGGAGCGTGGGCAGCCACTGCAGCCGCTGCCCGTCGTTCTGGACCAACGCGGCCCCGCCTTCCATCAAGAAGGGCACGTCCGCGCCGAGCCGGGAGGCCAGCGCCAGCAGGCCCCGGCCGTCGAGCCGCACCTTCCACATTTGCACCAGCCCGAGCAGCGTGACCGCGGCGTCGGCGCTGGCGCCCCCCAGCCCGACGCCGACGGGGATGGCCTTGCGGATCTCGATCTGCACTCCTCGCCCCAGCCCGGAGAGGTCCCGCACCATCTGGGCGGCCCGCAGCGGCAGGGTGCGGGCGTGTTCCGGGACGGCCGGGGGATCGACCTGGACCTGGATCGCTCCCGGTCCTTCGCCTACCCCGTCCTCCCGCAGGGTAATAGAATCGTGAAGGGCCAGGGTGTGCAGGACCGTCTCGACGTCCAGCGAGCCGTCCGGTCGGCGTCCCCGGACGTCGAGGGCGAGGTTGATCTTGGCGTATGCGTTCAGGCGCAGTTCCTTTGCGGCCACGGGCGCGATCCCCCTCTCCGCCGCCACGTTGACATCCCCCGTGCGGCTCGTACGATAGTGCTGCCTTCGGTACCACCCCGACGACCCGGCTCAGGAGGCCTATGGCACGGACCCCCCACGATCCGGCCTCTCCCGCGCCCCGGCGGCGGCCCTGGCCATGGCTGCTGGCCTGGCTCCTGCCGGCGCTGGTGGTGGCGCTCTTCGGCTTCGGCCTGGGCGCCTACCTCTACCTGGTGGTCTCGGGCGAGACCTTCACCGGCACCCGCGAGGTGGACCGGCCGGCCCAAGACGGCTCCCCCTCCTTCTCCTGGAACCTGCGCCTGACCGACCGGGTCACCGTCCTGCTCATCGGCACGGACATCACCCTGGACAACCGCCGGCGCATCGTCCCCGTGGCGCGCGCCGACACCCTCCTGCTGGCCGTCTTCGACCCGGCGCGCGACCGCATCTCGGTCCTCTCCATTCCCCGGGACACCCGGGCGCGCATCCCGGGCGTGGGGACGATGAAGATCAACGCCGCCTACGCCTTCGGCGGTCCCGGGCTGACCATCCGCACCGTCGAGGAGCTGCTGGGCGTGCGGGTCGACTACTACGTGAAGCTCGGGCCGCAGTCGTTCGTCAAGCTCGTGGACGCCATCGGCGGGGTGGAGGTCGACGTCGAGAAGGACATGAAGTACACCGACACCTGGGCGGACCTGTACATCGACCTGAAGAAAGGCCGCCAGGTGCTGAACGGCCGCCAGGCCGAGGGGTACATCCGCTTCCGCAAGGACGCCACGGGGGACATCGGGCGGGTGGAGCGGCAGCAGAAACTGCTGCTGGCGCTCTTCCGCAAGATGAAGCAGCCGGCCATGGTCCTGCGGGTCCCCCAGCTCCTGCGCGCCTTCACCGAGAACACCCAGACCAACCTGACCGTCGGCGAGCTCCTCACCCTGGCTCTCTTCGCCTCCCGGCTCGAGCCCACCGACATCCACACCGCCACGCTCCCGGGGACCTTCGCCCCCCAGTACTGGGAGCCCGACTGGCCCCGCGTCCGCCAGGTGGTCACCTCGATGGTCTACGGGGTGGACCCCGAGGTGCTGGCCGCCACCCGGGTGGAAGTCCTCAACGGCAGCGGCATCCCCGGGGCGGCCCGCCGCACCGCCGCGCGGCTGGAGCAATTGGGCTTTCACGTGGTGCGCGTCGGCACGGCCCCCCGGCGGGCCGAGGAGACCGTGGTCTTCGACCGCTCGGGGCGCCGCGAGGTGGCCCGGCTCCTGGCGGATCTGCTGGGGAAGGCCCTCGTGACGACCGGGGCCAGCGCGGACGGGGTGGACATCACCGTCCTGCTGGCCCGCGACTACAGCGCCCACCGCTAACGAGACCCTCGCACCTGGTCCCAGCCGGGGTGGGCGCCGGCGGACGGGCGTCGTCCGTGCCGCCGCCGCCAAAAGCGTCAGCGGCCGCTCTCGGTAGTTAGGCCGGGTTGCTCCCGAAGGAGTACCTCCTCCCATCTACCGATTGCGCACCGCTGACGAGTTGACCGTACACCCGCCTCCCCGCACCGTCAATCCGAAACTGTCGTTCGCATGACCGCAGGGGTCGGACGCGGCCAGCGGCGGACCACCCTGGCCAGGCGACGGATCCCTTCGTCGATCTCCTCGACCGAGGGGTAGGAGAAGTTGAGGCGCATGGTGTTCCGCCCGCTTCCGTCGGCGAAGAAGCCCGAGCCGATGACGTAAGCCACCCCCTCCTCCTCCACCGCCGGGTGCAGCATCGCCTCGGTGTCCATCCCCTCGAGTAGGCGCACCCACAGGAAGAGGCCTCCCTCCGGCCGGGTCCAGGTGACGCCGTCGGGCATCTCCCGCTCGAGGGCGCGCAGCATGGCGTCGCGCTTCACCCGGTAGGTGGCGGTGATCTGGGGGAGGCGGCGGTGGAGGATGCCGCGGCCGGCCATCTCCGCCGCCACCGCCTGGGTGAAGGCGGGGCAGCACAGGTCCATCCCCTGCTTGGCCGTGACGAACTGGGCCACCAGCTCGGGGGCGGCGGCCATCCACCCGATGCGCAGCCCCGGGCAGAGGGTCTTGCTGAAGGTGGAGAGGTAGATCGTGCGCTCGGGGTCGAGGGCGAAGATCGGGGGCGGGGCCGTCCCCTCGAAGCGGATCTCCCGGTAGGGGTTGTCCTCGACCACCAGCGTGTCGTACTCGCGGGCCAGCCCCAGCAGCGCCCGGCGGCGGGCCTCGGTCCAGGTCACCCCGGAGGGGTTCTGGAAGTCGGGCACGACGTAGATGAACTTGGGCCGCCGCCCCTGCGCCCGCAGGCGGGTCAGGGTCTCGGCCAGCCGGTCGGTCTCCATCCCCTCGTCGTCGGCGGGGACCCCCACCAGCTCCACGTCGTAGGTGCGGAAGACCTGGAGCGCGGCCATGTAGGAGGGGAGCTCCAGGACGACGACGTCGCCGGGGTCGAGGAAGACCTTGCCCAGGATGTCCAGCCCCTGCTGGGAGCCGACCGTCACCAGGATCTGGTCCGGCCCCACCCGGATGCCGTCCTTGGCCATCCACCGGGCGAGCTGCTCCCGCAGCGCCGGGTCCCCCTCGGTGATGCTGTACTGGAGGGCCCGGTGCGCCTCCCGGGCCAGGACGTCCCGCGTCACCTCCTGCAGCTCGGCCACGGGGAAGGTGGCGGGGTCGGGGAAGCCGCCGGCGAAGGAAATGATGCCGCCGCGGCTGGTCAGCTTCAGCAGCTCCCGGATGAGCGAGCGGCGCATGCCGCGCGCGCTCCGGGAGAGGAAAGCCTCGTAGTCCACGCTCATCCTCCTCCCTCTTTCCCTCCCCGCGGCCCGTTCCCTCCGGCCAGCGCGCGGCTCAGGCGGGCGAACTCCTCCAGGCCGAGCGTCTCCCCCCGGCGCCGCGGGTCGATGCCCGCCCGGCGCAGCGCCCCCTCGGCGCGTTCGGGGGCGAGGTCCGGGAGCGCCGCCAGGGCCCGGCGCAGCGTCTTGCGCCGCTGGGCGAAGGCGGCCCGCACCACCGCGAAGAAGGCTGCCTCGTCCGGCACCGTGACGGGAGGGACCGGGTGGGGATCGAGGCGCACGACCGCCGACTCCACCTCCGGCGGAGGGAGGAAGGCGCCGGGCGGCACGCGCACCACCACGGTCGGACGGGCCCGGTACTGCACCATGACCGAGAGCAGTCCGTACTCCGGCGTCCCCGGTGCCGCCGTCAGCCGGCCGGCCACCTCCGCCTGCACGGTCACCACCGCCCGGCGCAGGTGCCGGAGCGTCTCCAGGAGGCGTACCAGGAGGGGAGAAGCGATCCCGTAGGGGAGGTTGGCGGCCACGGTCACGGGACCGGGCCCGGCCAGGGCGGCCAGGTCGAGGGCCATGATGTCCCCCTCCACCAGGCGCACCGTGGGGAAGGCGGCGGTCACGGCACGCAGGGCGGGCAGCAGCGTGCGGTCCACCTCCACCGCCACGACCTCCGCGCCGGTCGCCGCCAGGGCCACGGTGAGGGTGCCGATGCCTGCCCCCACCTCCAGGACGCGGTCGCCCGGCCCCACCGCCGCCTCGCGGACGATCCGCTCCAGGACATGGCGGCTCGTGAGGAAGTGCTGACCGAAGCGCTTGCGGGGGCGGATGCCGAACGCCCTGAGGACCCGCAGGGTCCCGCCGGGCGTCGCCAGGTCTTCGGGGGCAGGGAGGTCTCCGGACGGCCGGGACCCCTCACCGCTCAGCGCCGTTCATACCTCTGCAGGATGTAGACGCGCACCGGCCGACGGCCGAACCGCCGGGCTTCGCGCACACTGTCGAACCCCAGGTCCACTCGCAACCCTTTGATCCGTCCTCCCGTGTCGCCGGCGATGGCGTACCCGTACCCTTCAATATACAGGCGGCTGCGCAGGGGGATGACCCGCGGGTCCACCGCCACCACCCCGTACCCCGCCCGCAGGCCGATCGCCGTCGTGCCGTCCACGCCCTTCCCGTGCCAGGGGGCGTAGGCGGTGGCCACGACGTCCAGGTACTCGTACCCGGCAAAGGCCCCGCGCGAGGCCACCAGGCGGCGCTGCCCCACCCGCACCACGGTCGGCACCGCCGGCCGCAGGAGGCGCGCGGCCGTCTGTACCACCGAGACCAGCCGCCCGTCGGCGTACGTCTTCACCACCGTCACCTGCCTCACGCCGGCCCGGCCGGGCTCGGTCACCACCCGCCCCCAGTTCACCGTCGGGTCGCGTCGCCGGACGGTCGCCGGGGGAATGGCCACCTGCCGCGTCAGGACCTCGCGGCGGATGCGGATGACGCGGATGCGGCTCTGCGGCTGGAGGAGGCTCGAGGGGTGAGGGAAGACCCGGTCGCCCTTCCCCACCCGCACGCCGGCCTCCCGTAGCGCCTGGGCCACGGTGGCGGCGGTGGTGAGCAGCGGCCGGGCCCGGCCGTCGGCCACCACGCTCACGTAGGCCGGCCGCCGCACCTCCACAGCGTCGCCTTCGCTGAGCCAGGAGTCGAGGTCGAGGGTTGCGTGAACGGGAGGCAGGGCCCGACGGGGTGTGATCGGCACGGCAGGAGCACCCGCATCCCGCTCCGACTCCAGCCCGGTCGGTCGGGCCGGTCGACCGGACTCTTCGGGGGCCCTGGCAGGGGTGGCCGGGCGGCGGATCGCCGCCCCGCTGGACGACGAGGCAGGGAGGGACGACCGCCAGGCCGAGGCGGTGACGCCCATCGCCGACCCCACGAACGTGGCCGCCACCGTCAGGACGAGCGCAGGCTTCATGCACACCTCCGGACCGGCGGCGGCGCCGCCAGGGGTCTTGCCGAAGACGCGTGCGATGCGCGCTGGCGCGAATGGGTTCGGGGAGTGTCCTGAAAAACGAAAAACCCTAGGGGGTCACCCTAGGGCGTCGTGCTGGCAGGTAACGTACCACACCCCGGGGGAGGGGGGCAAGTCACTACCCCGGGAAGAGGGGCAAGCCACCCTCAGGGGAGAAGGGCCAGCCACTCCCCGGGGAGAGGGGCCAGCCACTCCCGCCGCATCGGGACGGTCAGGAGGCCTGGATCAGCTCGACCAGCACCCCGTGGCTGCCGGATGGATGGAGGAAGGCGATGCGCCGCCCCTCCGCACCCCGGCGCGGGCCGCCCGCCGGCTGCAACCCGCGCTCCCGCGCCCGGGCCAGCGCGGCGTCCAGGTCCTCGACGTAGAAGGCGACGTGGTGGATCCCCTCCCCCCGCCGCTCCAGGAAGCGCCCCACCGGGGTGTCGGGGCCGAGGCTCTCCAGCAGCTCGACGCGCACGCCACCTGCCTCCAGGAAGGCGATGCGCACCCCCTCCTCGGGCAGCGTCTCCTCCCCGGCGAGCGACAGCCCCAGCGCCTCCGTGTAGACCCGCACCGCCCCGGCCAGGTCGCGCACCGCGATGGCCAGGTGGGCGAGCCGGATCATCGGCCCGCCCCCTCCAGGCGCTGGAGGAGGCGCTCCGCGGCGGCGCGCGCGTCCAGCCCCCCCCGCTCCGCCTCCTCCAGCACGGCGGCCACGACGGGGTCATGCTGCGCCCGCGCCAGCACCGCCTCCTGCACGCGGGCCTCCAGCGCCCGCAGCACGGCGTGGCGGCGGCGCCGCCGGCGGCGCTCCTCCAGGGTCCCGCTGGCCTCCAGGTAGGCCCGGTGCGACCGCACCGCGGCGAGGAGGTCGGCCACCCCCTCCCCCGTCGTGGCCACCGTCCGCACCACCGGCGGCCGCCACCCTTCCGGGGGGACCAGCTGCAGCATCATGCGGATCTCGATCACGGTGCGGTCGGCGTCGGGGCGGTCGGCCTTGTTCACCGCGAAGACGTCCCCGATCTCCATGATCCCGGCCTTCAGCGTCTGCAGGGCGTCCCCCATCCCGGGGACGGCCACCACGACCACCGTGTCGGCGACGGTGACGACGTCCACCTCCGCCTGCCCCGCCCCCACCGTCTCCACCAGGACGAGGTCCACCCCCAGCGCCGCCAGCACGCGCACCGCGTCGGTGGTGGCCGGGGCCAATCCCCCCAGGTGCCCGCGCGTGGCCATCGAGCGCACGAAGACGCCGGGGTCGGTGCTGTGCTCCTGCATCCGGATGCGGTCGCCCAGGAGCGCCCCGCCGGTGAAGGGGCTGGTGGGGTCGACGGCGATGATGCCGACGGGCCGGCCCTCCGCCCGGACCAGCCGGGTGAGCGCGTCCACCAGCGTGCTCTTCCCCGCCCCCGGCGGCCCGGTGATCCCGACGGCGTAGGCCTCCCGCTCCGGGGGCAGCGCGCGCAAGGCGGCCAGCCCCTCCGGGTCACCGTCCTCCAGCAGGCTGATCAGGCGTGCCGCCGCCTGGTGCGAGCCGGCCCGCACCTGCTCCGCCAGGTCGGCCGGGGAGGCGCGCATCGGCTCAGACGAGCGCCACCGGCCGGTGCACGCCGAAGACCGCCCGCAGGGTGTCGCAGATCTCCCCGATGGTGGCGTAGGCCCGGACCGCCTCGAGGATAGGCGGGAGGAGGTTGTCGCGCCCTTCCGCGGCCTGCCGCACCGCTTCCAGCGCCCGCGCCACGGCCCCGCCGTCGCGGCGGGCCCGCACCTCCTGCAGGCGCCGGCGCTGCCGCTCCACCACCGCCGGGTCGACGCGCAGCAGCCGGCCGGCGGGGGGGGAGGACGGACCCTCGGTGAAGCGGTTCACCCCCACGACCACCTGCTCGCCCCGCTCGATGCGCTGGGCCTCACGGTAGGCGCTCTCGGCGATCATCCGCTGGACGAGCCCCGTCTCGATGGCCCGCAGCATCCCCCCGGCGCGCTCCACCTCCTCGATCAGCCGGCGGGACGCCGCTTCGATGGCGTCGGTGAGCGCCTCCACGTAGTAGGCGCCGCCCAGCGGGTCCACCGTGTCGGCCACCCCGCTCTCGAAGGCCAGGATCTGCTGGGTGCGCAGCGCCACTAGCGCCGACTCCTCGCTGGGCAGGGCCAGGGCCTCGTCGCGGGCGTTGGTGTGCAGCGACTGCGTGCCGCCCAGCACCGCCGCCAGCGCCTGGATGGTCACCCGCACCACGTTGTTGTCGGGCTGCTGGGCGGTGAGCGCCGCCCCCGCGGTCTGGGTGTGGAAGCGCAGCAGGCGGGAGCGCGGATCGTGAGGGGCGAAGCGCTCCTCCACCAGGCGCGCCCACAGGCGCCGTGCCGCCCGGAACTTGGCCACCTCCTCCAGGAGGTTCATCTGGGCGGCGAAGAAGAAGCTCAGGCGCGGGGCGATCGCATCCACCCCGAGCCCCCGGTCCACGGCGGCCTGCAGGTAGGTGAGGGCGTCCGCCAGCGTGAAGGCCACCTCCTGCACGGCGGTGGCGCCGGCCTCGCGGATGTGGTACCCGCTCACGCTGATGGGGTTCCAGCGGGGGAGGTGCTCGGCGCAGTAGGCCAGGGTGTCGGTGACCAGGCGCAGCGACGGCTCCGGCGGGAAGATGTAGGTGCCCCGGGCGATGTACTCCTTGAGGATGTCGTTCTGCACGGTGCCGTCCAGTCGCGCCGGGGCCACGCCCCGGCGCTCGGCCACAGCCACGACCATGGCCAGGAGGATGGCGGCTGTGGCGTTGATGGTCATGGAGATGGAGACCTGGTCGAGGGGAATCCCCTCCAGCAGCACCTCCATGTCGGCCAGGGAGTCGATGGCCACGCCCA
Source organism: Armatimonadota bacterium (assembly GCA_031081585.1). Lineage (NCBI taxonomy): Bacteria > Bacillati > Armatimonadota > Armatimonadota bacterium. Next base: position 10,028 of record JAVHLY010000012.1, on the reverse strand, counting down.
CCTTCCCCACCTCGGCCTCGGCCAGCGGGTGGTCGGAGTCGTAGCCCATCTGGGTGGGCAGGTCGAAGGCCACCGAGAGCCCCGTCTGGCCCTGGCTGAGCAGGTAGCGGAAGCGGCGGTTCGACTCCTCGGCGGTGCCGTAGCCGGCGTACTGGCGCATCGTCCACAGCCGGCCCCGGTACATGGTCGGGTAGATGCCGCGGGTGTAGGGCGGCTCGCCGGGGAAGCCCAGGTCGCGCAGGTAGTCGGTCGCGACATCGGCGGGCGTGTAGAGCAGGTCGACGGGCAGCCCGTCGGCGGTCTCCACCGCGGGGCGCCGCAGGGCCGCGCGGTCCACACGCGCCTCCCAGGCCGCGCGGGCCGCCCGGATCCGTTCCCGCTCGTCAGCCATCCCATCCCGCCTCCTCTCGGGGGTGCCCGGCGGAGGCGCCGCCGTGGGTGCCGGCGTCCCCCTCCGGCGCGCCGGCGTCCCCCTCCCGCGCGCCGGGGTCCGCCTCCGGGACGATGACCAGGAGGACCTGACCCCCCGTCACCTCGGCTCCCGCCTGCGCCCGCACTTCGCGCACCGTGCCGCTGTGCTGGGCGCGCAACTCCATCTGCATCTTCATGGCCTCGATGACAGCCAGGGTCTGGCCGGCGGTCACCCGCGCGCCGGGCGCACCTTCCAGCGCCACCAGCAGCCCCGGCATCGGCGCGCGCACCTCCACCGGCCCACCGCGTCGGTCAGCGGACCGCCGCCGGCCCCCCGGCAGGGCCAGGCCGACGCCCACGTCCAGGTGGCTCCACCCCACCGTGACCCCGAGCCGGTCCCCTTCGGGCTCGGCGGCGACGAGGTGGCGCCGCCCGGTTACCTCGAGCCACCAGTGGGCCTGCCCCAGCGCACGGCGCCACCCGACATCATACTCCGCCCCCTCCACCCGCACGCGGTACCGGCCCGGCGAGCGCTCCGCCACCTCGACCTCGCGCCGCCCCGAGGGCGTCTCCACCACGTAACGGTCGGCAGCGCCGGTGCCGCCGGTCACGCGCCCACCCCCGCCTCGCGCCTGACCGCCTCCAGGCGACCCGCCCGTCCCCAGCGCGCGCCCGCCTCCCCTCGCGGCAGGACCGGGCCGCGGCGGCGCCCGTGCTCCCACAGCGCTGCGGCCAGGACGGCCAGCTCCGTGGCCTCGGGATCGGGGGCCGCCCGGGTCCACGCCTCCGTGAAGCGCACGTCGTAGCGGCCCTCACGGAAGGCGGGCGTGCGGACCGCCCACCGCAGGAAGGGGAGCGTCGTGCGCACCCCGGCCACCGCCATCTCGTCGAGGGCGGCGGTCATGCGGGCGATGGCAGTGGGGCGGTCGGGGCCCCACGTCACCACCTTGGCCAGGAGCGGGTCGAAGTGGCGCGTCACCAGCAGGCCGGGAGCGAGGGTGGAGTCAACCCGCACGCCCGGACCCGAAGGCTCCCACGCCGCCGCCACGGTGCCGAGCGTGGGCAGGAAGTCGTGGTGCGGGTCCTCGGCGCTGACCCGGCACTCCACCGCGTGCCCCCGCCAGGTCACGTCCTCCTGACGGAGGGGCAGGGGCGCGCCGCCGGCCAGGTGGAGCTGCAGGGCCACCAGGTCCAGCCCGGTGACGAGCTCGGTGACCGGGTGTTCGACCTGGAGGCGGGCGTTGATCTCGATGCAGTAGAAAGCCTCCCCAAACGGTGCCGAAGACCCTGTCGGCGCGGCGTCCGTGTCGAGGAGGAACTCCACCGTCCCGGCGTTCTCGTAGCCCAGGGCCTGCGCGGCGCGGACCGCCGCCTCGCCCAGCCGCGCCCGCAGGGCGGGACCCACCGCAGGGGACGGAGTCTCCTCGATCACCTTCTGGTGACGCCGCTGGATGGAGCAGTCGCGCTCCCCCAGGTGGACCACCTGCCCCTCCCGGTCGGCCAGCACCTGGACCTCGACGTGACGGGGGCGGGGCAGCCAGCGCTCCAGGTAGATGCGCGGGTCGCCGAAGGCCGCCTGCGCCTCTCCGCGGGCCAGCCGCACCGCGCTGCGCAATGCCTCGGGGCGCTCCACCAGGTGGATCCCCTTGCCGCCGCCTCCGCCCACGGCCTTGATCAGCAGCGGGTAGCCCACCGCCGCCGCGGCGCGCTCGACCTCCTCGTCGGAGACGGGCCCCGTCCCCGGCAGCACGGGGACGCCGGCGGCGGCTACGCGGCGGCGCGCCTCCGCCTTGTCGCCGCAGCGCGCCAGCACCGCGGCCGGCGGACCGACGAAGCGCAACCCCGCCTCGGCGCAGGCTGCGGCGAACTCCGGGTTCTCGGCCAGGAAGCCGTAGCCGGGGTGGACGGCGTCGGCGCCGGCCCGCCGGGCGATCTCCACCAGGCGCGCGATGTTGAGGTACGACTCGGCGGGGGCGTCGGCGGGGAGGGGATGGGCCTCGGCGGCCAGGCGCAGGTAGGGGGCGTCGCGGTCCGCGGGCGTGTAGACCGCCACCGGCTCGATCCCCAGCGCGCGGCAGGTGCGGGCGATGCGGAGGGCGATCTCTCCGCGGTTGGCGATGAGGACGCGGCGGATCAGAACGTCCTCTCGTCCTCCTCCTCGTCCTCGTCGCGGCGCGCCTCCGGCCGGTAGACGAGGGAGTAGCGGGCGATGACGAAGCCGCAGGACTCCCAGAAGCGCAGGCCGCGGACGTTGCCAGCGACCACCGCGGCGTAGACCTCTCCGGCCCCCTGTCCCTTCAGGAACTCGATGACGGCCTCGGCCATGCGCCGCCCGTACCCCTCCCGCCGGTACTCGGGGTGGACGTAGAACTCGGCGATCATCCCATGGTGGCGCCCGTTCATCCCGCGGTGGAGGGAGGTCACCACGCACCCGACCCGCCGCCCCTGGTCCACCCCCCAGAAGATGTGACGGCTCTTCCCCTGCTCCTTGAAGAGGGTCTCCAGGTAGCCGTCGAGCCAGTCGTCGGGCGGGGCTTCGCCGTTGATCTCCTCGCGGTAGCGACGGATCCAGTCGCGGAACTTGGGATCGCCCGGTTCCACGTACTCCAGCTTCATCGCGCTCCACCCCACGGGGCTGCTGGACACCTGGAGTATTCCTCCCCGCGGGGCGGACTCCTACGGGGGCCTCCCCGGGAGCGGACTCCTACGGGGCCAGCAGGGCGAGCACGGGGGAGAGGAAGAGGAGGTAGGTGACCAGGAGGGCCATGGCCGCCACGCCCTGCTGCTCGGGCGGGACCTGGAAGGTGTGCAGGCTGAAGCGGACGAGCGGGAGCACGACGCCGATAGCGGCGGCGATGGCGACCAGCAGCATGGAAGCCTCCTCGCGCCGGTCAGGGCCGGATGCGGCCCGACCACGATCTCCCGGCGCACCGACCGGTGGGTCTGCGTGGCGGCGGGGTGGGAAGGCCGCCGGCCGGACGAGACAGGCCAAGACAGCGTGCCGCCCTCAGGAGGCGGCGCAGATCAGGCGCGGGCTTCGCGCGGCAGGACGCTGAACGCCAGCCAGGCGCTGAGCACCAGCGCGATCAGGCCACCGATCACGGAGGTCCAGGTGACGGCCGACCGGGCGGTGAGGCCCAGCACGAAGGGGAAGACGATGAACCACAGCCCGATCAGGCCGTTCACGTACTGGATCCACCGCTGTCGCCGCGCCTCCTCGCTCATGGCGGCCCAGGCCGCCAGGACGAGCAGGATGGCGCCGCCGATGATGCTCAGCCAGGTGGCCCCGCTCTGGTCCCGGAAGCCCAGCGCGAAGGGCGCGATGATGAACCAGAGGCCGACCAGGGCGTTGACCCAGTTCGCCCAGACCATGGCGCATCACCTCCCTACGCACAGGGTCCGGCAGCCTTCCCGGCTCTTATTATAACCAGCCGATCAGCGGGGAGCGCCAGTCGCCCGGCCGGTAGACTCCCGGGGGGTGCGGGCCGGACGCCCTGCAGGTGCCGGACGCTCTCCCCTACAGAGGGATGTTGCCGTGCTTGCGGCGCGGCGGGCTCTGGCGCTTGTGGGCCAGGACCTCGAGGGCGGCGATGAGACGGGGGCGGGTCTCGCGGGGTTCGATGACGTCGTCCAGGTAGCCCCGCGCGGCGGCCACGTACGGGTTGGCGAAGCGCGCCCGGTACTCGGCCACGAGCTCGCGGCGGCGGGCCTCCGGGTCGGGCGCCTCGGCCAGCTCCCGCCGGAAGATGATGTCGATGGCCGCCTCTGGCCCCATGACGGCGATCTCCGCCGTGGGCCAGGCCAGGTTGAGGTCGCCGCGGATGTGCTTGCTCGACATCACGTCGTAGGCGCCGCCGTAGGCCTTGCGGGTGATGACGGCGAGCTTGGGGACGGTGGCCTCGCAGTAGGCGTAGAGGAGCTTGGCCCCGTGGCGGATGATGCCGCCGTACTCCTGCGCTGTGCCCGGCATGAACCCCGGCACGTCCACGAAGGTCACCAGCGGGATGTTGAAGGCGTCGCAGAAGCGGATGAAGCGCGCCCCCTTCACCGAGGCGTCGATGTCGAGCACCCCGGCCAGCACGCTGGGCTGTTGCGCCACGATGCCCACCGGTCGGCCGTGCAGGCGGGCGAAGCCCACCAGCAGGTTGCGGGCGAACGCCGGCTGGACCTCCAGGAACTCGCCGTGGTCCACGATCAGGCGGATGACCTCGTGCATGTCGTAGGGACGCTGGGGGTCCTCCGGGACCAGCGTGTTGAGCGCGTCCTCCATGCGGCCCGGATCGTCGGTGGGGGGCAGGCGCGGCGGCTCCTCCAGGTTGTTCTGGGGGAGGTAGGCCAGCAGCCGCCGTGCCAGCGTGAGGGCCTCCTCGTCGTCCTCGGCCACGAGGTGCGCCACGCCGCTGCGCTCGGCGTGCACGTCCGCCCCGCCGAGCTGCTCGTGGGTGACCTCCTCCCGCGTCACCGCCCGCACCACCTGCGGGCCGGTGACGTACATGTAAGACGTCCCGCGCACCATGATGGTGAAGTCGGTGATGGCCGGCGAGTAGACCGCCCCGCCGGCGCAGGGGCCCAGGATGAGGGAGAGCTGCGGGATCACGCCGGAGGCCAGCGTGTTGCGCAAGAAGATCTCCGCGTAGCCGCCGAGCGCCGCCACCCCCTCCTGGATGCGCGCCCCGCCCGAGTCGTTCAGGCCGATGACCGGCATGCCGACGCGCAGGGCCAGGTCCATCACCTTGACGATCTTCTCGGCGTGCGCCTCGCCGAGGGATCCTCCGAGCACGGTGAAGTCCTGGGAGAAGACCGCCACCGGCCGGCCGTCGATGGTGCCGTGGCCGGTGACCACCCCGTCGGCGGGCGCCTCCAGGCGGTCGAGGCCGAAGTCGCGGCCGCGGTGGGTGACGAAGCGGTCGAGCTCGACGAAGGAGCCGGGGTCGAGCAAGACCGCCAGCCGTTCCCGCGCGGTGAGCTTGCCGGCGGCGTGCTGGCGGGCCACCCGCTCCGGACCGCCCATCGCCTCCACCCGGGCGCGGCGGCGGCGCAGCTCCTCCAGGAGGTCCTCGGGGGGCACGCGGCGGGCTAGGCCTGCAGGGGGAGGTCGCGGGGCACGGGACGGTGCGGGCGGATGGTCAGGATGGCGTGCTTGAAGAGGAGCTCCTCCACCCCCTGGCTCTCCACCAGCAGGCAGTAGGTGCCGAAGTCCTTGACGATGCCGTCGGGGATCTCATAGCCGTCCCGGCAGCGGATGTGCACGGGCACGCCACTGTGGACCAGGCGGCGGTAGAAGTCGTCCTCCAGCGCCCCGTGCCGCGCCGGGGGACGGGACACCGCCTCCACCCGCTGCTGCGGCTCCTCGCGTGTCGCCATCACCGCACCTCCCTCGACTTCGGGACGGATCTCCTGGAGCCCCGCGGCACCGGTGGACGCTCCCGCACTGGGCGCTCCGGCCGGATCCGCACCTCCGGAGACCCACGAGACCGACGGGCGTCCCGGCACCGCCGGCGCTTCCGTGGCAGCCTGGGGCGGGACGTCGGCAGGCGTGGCAGCCTGGGGCGGGGCGTCGGGCGCGGGCTCCGGGCCGGCCTCCGAGGCGCTCACGGCCGGCGGCGGCTCCGGCAAGCTCTCCTCCTCCGCAGCCGCCGCCACCTCCCCGGCCTCGGGCAGGCGGATCAGGCGGTGGTAGTGGGCCCGCAGCGCCTCCATGCGCTCGCGGCGGTCCCGCGGCGGCTCGGGCAGGTCGTCGGTCGTCCCGACCGCACGCAGCACCGCGCGCACGACCGCCTCGGTCTCGCTGCCACTGACGGCAACCGCGCCGATGTGCACCTGCCCCCGTGCGTTGAGGGCCCCGCCGCCGGCGAGGGTCACGGCGGCCAGCGCCACCTGCGTGCCGCCGAAGGGCATCACCGTCGCGGCCTCCAGCGCCGGCCGCCACCCCAGCGCCTCCAGGACGGGACGCACGGCGGCCAGGGCGGCCTGCGCGGCGGTGCGGACGCGGACGGCGCCTCCCCCTGTCGGCGCCTCCGCGCTCCCCGTCGTCGTGCGGGCCCCGCCGTTGCGGGTGTAGCGCAGCTCGACGATGACGCGCGTGGCCTCCCCGGTGAGCGTCTCCTCGAGCCGGTGGAGGTGGAAGTGCGGCCGTCGGGTGGGATCGGGCTCCAGGTGGGCGATCTGGACCCGCCACCCTTCCAGGTGGAGGCGGTAGCGGCTGGCCAGCGCCGCCGTCACCGCCCGCCGCAGCGCGGCGTCGTCGCGCTGGGTCTCCGTGGTCAGGTAGATGCGGTCGATGCGCCCCTCGTCGGTGGCGACGACGCGGGCGGCGGCCACGCCCTCGACCTGCTCGAGGAAGGCCTCGATCTCCTCGGCAAAGACCTCGGTCGCCATGGTGATCGCCGGAATGCCCTCAGGGCCAGTGTACCGCCTCGCGGGCGGGGCGACCACGGCAGGGAGAGACCCGGTACCCGCACCGGCTCCGGCCCCCCACCCACCCCCGCGCCGGCTCGGGGGCGCACGGCAGGCGCCAGGCAATGTCGCGGGAGGATCGTGGCAACTTCGCCCGGGCACGGGCCGCCCCCGCGCATGGAGGAATCCCCAGTCTTGAGACAAACCTCCTACCCAGGGGGTGGCGCGATGAGACCGCTGGCCCTCGCCTCGTGCCTCCTGGCCCTGCTGGTCGCGAGCCTGGCTTCCGGACCTGCGGAAGCCCAGTCGCCGTACGTGGCGGTCATCGAGCGGGTGAAGCCCGCCGTGGTCATTGTCGAGGCGCCCAGCAGCCTCGGCAGTGGCTTCTACGTCTCGGGTGGCTGTCACCTGGCGACGGCCGCCCACGTGGTGGGACGCGCCCGGCAGGTGACCGTCCATGGGCAGGGTCCCTCCTACCCGGGGACGGTGGTCGGCTTCGACCGCACCAGGGATGTCGCCCTGGTGCAGGGACGGCCGCCCTGCGTCGCCCTCGATTTGGCGGACTCGGACCGGCTGCAGCAGGGGGAGGAGATCCTGGTCATCGGCTACCCGGCGCTCCTGGGCGCCCAGGTGCGCGAGCCGAGCGTGACGCGCGGCATCATCAGTGCCACCCGGGGCCGCGAGGGCTTCATCCAGTACGATGCGGCCACCTTCGGGGGCGGGAGCGGCAGCCCTGTCGTGAACCTGCGGGCGGAGGTGGTCGGCGTCCACGTCGGGCGGCTCCACGGTGGTTCCGGGTTCTCCTTCGCCGCCCCCAGCAACTGGGTCCGGGCGCAGGTGCAGAACCCGACCGTGGTGCGCAGCGCTCCGGCCTTTGACGATCTGGTCGTGCCGGGGGAGCGCATCTCGGGCATCGCGCTCGGCATGACGCTCAACGAAGCCTCGGCGGCGGCCATCACGACCTTCGGGGGCACGGCCAGCATCGCCGAGGACTGCACCAGCCCGGAGGAGCGGACCCGGGGCACCTCGTGTCGCATCCGCGCCTGGCGCGGCGCGGGCGACGCCTTCGCGGCCTGGATGATCCTGGTCGGGCCTCCCGGGCAGGAGACCGTCGCGCTCATCGCCTCGACCCTCTCGCGTCACCGGACCGAGGAGGGGCTGCGCCGGGGGATGCGGCTGGCCGAGTTCGTCAGGGTCCTGGGCGAACCGCGGATCGGCCCGCGCGTCCAGGGCTCCCGGACCTTTGCCTCGGCCCGCGACGGAAGCCCGGCCGCCTACTGGCCGCGCGAGGGGATTGGCGTCTTCTTCGACCCGCGGACCGAGGTCGTCTGGGCTCTGGTCGTCTTCGAGTGATCCGCGGCCTCGCCCGCGTCTGGGGCGGTGCTCCCTCGGCCGCGAGGGGAGCCGTCAAGACCTGACGGCGCCGTCGCAGGATTAGCGGTCGGTTCGGGCGACCGCCCGATGGCCCTCGACCCACGGTCACGGTACGGTCGGTTCGGGCGACCGCCGGATGGCCCTCGGCCTACAGTCACGATACCCTGCGGCTGGAAAGGAGGCGGAGCGCGATGCACCGCGTGGTGATCCTGGGCGGGGGAAGCGGCGGGGCCATCGCTGCCAAGCGCCTGGCGGAGTGGTCCCGGCCCGGCGAGGTGGAGGTGGTCCTGGTGGACCGCAGCCCGTGGCACGAGTACCGGCCCAGCTACCTGTGGGTGATGATGGGCAAGCGCGACCCCGATCAGGTACGCCGTCCGTTGAAGCTTCTGGAGGCGCGGTACGGCACGAAGGTGGTGCACGCCACGGTGACGCGCATCGAACCGGAGGCGCGCCGAGTGGACACGGACGCGGGTTCGCTGGACTACGACGTCCTGGTAGTGGCCCTGGGTGCCGTCCTGCGGCCCGACCCCCGCACGGACGGCTTCGAGGGGCCGTGGGAGCTGGAGTACGCGGTGCGGCTGCGGGAGGCCCTGCGGGGGTTCCACGGTGGACACGTGGTGGTGGGCCCGGTGGAGTGGCCGTACCGCTGCCCGCCCGCGCCCTTCGAGGTGGCCTTCATGCTGCGCTACCTGGCGGACCAGCGGCACATCTCCGACCGCACCCGCATCACGGTGTTCCACCCGTGGCAACAGCCCATGGAGACCTTCGGGCCCTTGATGGTGGAAGGCTTTCGGACGTTCCTCCAGCAGTTCCGGGTGGACTTCCAGGGAGGTTTCCAGCTGGTCGCCCATGACCGTGACGCCCGGGCACTGCGTTCCGCAGACGGGCGATCCCTGGAGTACGACCTGGCCATCCTCATCCCACCCCACGCGCCGCCGGAGCCCGTACGCCAGTCACCCCTGGCGACGGGGGAGGGGTACATGGACGTGGCGCTCCCCAGCATGGCCTCGCTGCGGTACCCGGAGGTGTTCGGGATCGGCGACGTCGTGGCGCCCACCATCGGCCTGGGCATGGCGGGGGTGTTCGCCCACTTCCAGGCCGACCACGTGGTGACCCAGATCCTGGACCGGGTGCGCGGGGCGTACCTGGGGGAGCTCTACAACATGGTGGGCGTGTGCGTGATGGACACGGGCTACATCGGCGCCGCGGTGTGGTGCGACTTCACCGACAAACTGTACGGGCGGTCGTCCTACCCGGACTGCCGGCTGTTGGGGGGCATGCGGCTGTTTCGGTCGGTGAAGGTGGGGTTCGAGCGTCTGTGGTTCGCGAGCCTGTTCGGGCGGTGAGGTGGGATGCCATGGGCGAGGTGAGCGTGCGGGACGTGGACCGGCAGGCGCTGGACCGCGTGCTGGCCAAGCTGGCCGAGCACGCGGACGCGGTGGAGCAGCTCCTGGACGTGGTGGGCCGACTGCAGCGCAGCGGGCTCCTGGCCGCCGTCGACGGCGTGATGGAGGAGTTCGACGAACAGTTCAGCGCTGCCACCCGTCCGGAGCTTATGACCCTGGTGGCCAACGCCATGATGCTCCTGGGCGTCCTGGGCCAGGTTCGCTACGAGCCCCTGTTCCGCCTGGCCCTGTACGCGGCGCAGGCCGCCAACGAGAAGCTGGCCCAGCCGCGCACCCGGCCCATGCGTGTCCGGGAGGTCTGGCAGGCGCTTCGCAGTCCGGAAGTGGCCCAAGCCCTGGAGGTGCTGCTGGCCGCCCTGCGGGCGCTGCGGCCTCCCCAGCCCGCCCGTTGACCTTTCCCGTTGACCTTGTCCCGGGCCCGGGCAGCGCCCCTCCGGCTAG
>JAVHLY010000011.1 GCA_031081585.1 Armatimonadota bacterium | reverse complement strand
GCTAGCAGAGGCCCGCGTAGATCTCCCGCAGGCGGACGCCCACGCGCTCCAGGGAGTGGCGTTCGGCGTAGGCCCGCGCGGCCGCGCCCAACCGCTGGGCCAGGGCCGGGTCCCCGGCCAGACGGCGCACCTGCGCCGCCAGCCCGTCCACGTCGGCGGCCATGAGGCAGTTGGCCTCGTGCACGTAGCGGCCGGCGAAGCATTCCGCGTCGCGCAGTACGAGCGGCCGGCCCGCCGCTGCCGCCTCGAGGATGGCCAGCCCTTCGTTCTCCACGTGGCTCGGGAAGAAGAAGATGTCCCCGGCGGCGTAGGCCTCGGTGATGTCCTCGACGTAGCCCATGAAGCGCACGTTCGGCGGGGCCTGCTCCAGCACGCGCAGCGTCTCCGGCTTGACCGCCCGGTGGATGCGCCCGAACCAGGCGAAGGTGAGCTCGGGGAGGGCCTCGGCCACCTGGCAGAAGGTGTCCACCCCTTTGCGCAGCAGGACCAGCCCGACGGCGAAGACGACGGTGCCGGTCAGGCGGTGGCGGCCGCGGACGAGGACGCGCTTGCGCGGGTGGGGGGTGAAGCGGCGCAGGTCGACCCCGTTGCTCACCACCTCGATGGGCCGGTCCACCTCATAGCGACGCAGCACCTCGCGGGCGTAGGGGGAGGGTGCGATGATGAGGTCCGCTTTGCCGTAGTAGTAGCGCAGGAACCGCCCCAGGTAGGGGGCGATGGAGTCGCTCATCACGAAGGAGTTGGCGAAGTCCTCGGCGGTGGTGTGGCTGTGGATCACCACCGGCCGGCGGCCGGTGTACTTCTCCACCAGGTAGACGGAGCGGGCGCCGATGGAGTGTACGTGGAGGACGTCGAAGCGGTCCCCCGGATCGGTGGTGAACTCCACCCCGGCGGCCCGCAGCGCCTTCATGTGGTTCTCGTGCGCCCGGCGGATCCCGCCGCTCCACGTGTGGCGTCGGCTGTGCTCGAGGTAGAGGCAGACCTTCACCGGCCCCCCCACGCGTCCCGCTCCCCGCGCGCCGCCGGTCTGGCCCGGCGCCGGGGCAGGCGGGAATGGTGAGCCCTCCGCCCGCGCAGGCCTGCGGTTGAGACGACTCGAAGCGCCCCAATGGGCGCCGACCTTCTCTCAATGTTCTCCCCGCCGGCGTGCCGCACCTGTCGTGGAGAGGTCCTGGGGAGGGAAAAATAACGAAACATTCTGTACTCTCCCCGGACGGATCGACGACGGCTGCCCCACCCGGGCGCCATCGCGCGCGGGGTTCGTCCTAGCCGACAGGGGCCGCGGCGAGGGCGGGCTGTTCCCCCGGCGAGACGGTGACGACCTCGCTGCGCTCCATCGCCTCGGTGAGCAGGGCCGGGATGTCCAGGCCTGCCTCGGCCCGCTCCGCGTCGGCCCGCGTCGGGTGGGTGTGCGGGTGGGCGGGGAGGAAGAGGCTGCAGCAGTCCTCGTAGGGCAGCACCGAGATCTCGTAGGTGCCGATGGCCCGGGCCCGGGCGACGATTTCGCTCTTGTCCATGCCGCTGAGCGGCCGCAGGACCGGGAGCGTGGTGGCGGCCTCGATGGTGCCGATGGACTCGAGGGTCTGGCTGGCCACCTGCCCCACGCTCTCCCCGGTGACGAGCCCCGCCGCGCCCTCGAGGACGGCGATGCGCTCGGCCAGGCGCATCATCATCCGTCGCATCACCGTCACCCGCAGCGCCTCGGGGACGGTGAGCTGGATGGCCCGCTGGATCTCGGTGAAGTGCACCACCCAGACGCGCAGCGGCCCGGTGTAGGTCGCGAGCACCCGCGCCAGGTCGAGCACCTTCTGCCGGCTGCGCTCGCTCGTGAAGGGGAAGCTGTGGAAGTGCACCGCCACGGGGACGAGCCCGCGGCGCGCCGCCAGCCACAGCGCCACGGGACTGTCGATTCCGCCGGAAAGGAGGATCACGGCGCGGGCCCCGGTGCCCACGGGGAGGCCGCCGGGGCCGGGGACGACCTCGGTGGCGACGTAGGCCCGGTCCCGCACCTCCACCTGCACCGTGAAGTCGGGGTGGTGGACGTCTACGCGCAGGCCGAAACGCGCGGCCAGGTGCGCGCCCACCTCGCGGTTCAGGTCGAGGGAGGTGAGAGGGAAGCGCTTGTCCGCGCGCCGCGCGTCCACCTTGAAGGTGGCGGCCGCCCTCCGGGCCAGGTGGGCGGCGGTGGCGGTCTCGGCGGCCTGCAGGATGGCCGCGGGCTCCGCCGGGACCTCCAGGGCCGGGCTGAGCGAGACCACGCCGAAGACCCGCCGCGCCCGCTCCAGCACGGCGCGCGGGTCCTGCCGCACGGCGGGCCCGGTGAGCAGGATGCGCCCGAAGCGCGCCCGGACCTCCACCCCGGGGCCGGCCAGCGCCTCCAGGTTGCGCACGAGCGTGCCCAGGAAGAAGGGGCGGTTCTGCCCCTTGAGCGCCACCTCCCCGTAGCGGACGAGCAGGACAGGCTCCATCCCGGTCACCGGGCCAGCACCCGCAGCTCCGTCGCGGCCCGCACGATGGCCCCGGCGGCGGCGTCGACCTCCGCGGCCGTGGTGTGGCGGGAGAGGCTCAGGCGGATGGAGGCGCGCGCCGCCTCGCGCCGCAGGCCCATGGCCAGGAGGACGTGGCTGGGGCGCGGGTCGCGCGAGTGGCAGGCCGAGCCGGTGGAGACGTAGACGCCCTCCTGCTCCAGCCGGTGGACCAGCGTCTCCCCGCGCACCCCGGGCACCTGCACGTTCAGGATGTGCGGCGCCCCGTCCGGGGGGCTGTTCACCACCAGGTCCTCCACCGGCCGCAGCCCCTCCAGCAGCCGCGTGCGCAGCGCCCGCAGGCGCGGGGTCACGTCCCCCGCCTCGCGCACCAGGCGCGCCGCTACGCCGAAGCCCACGATGCCGGGGACGTTCTCCGTGCCGGGGCGCAGCCCGCGCTCCTGCTCCCCGCCGTGCAGCAGCGGCACCAGGCGCACGCCCGGCCGCACGACGAGCGCGCCCACACCCTTGGGCCCGTGGACCTTGTGGGCCGAGACCGTCACCAGGTCGGCGTCCTCCACGGGCACCGGCAGGGTGCCGAAGGCCTGCACGGCGTCGACGTGCAGCAGTGGCAGGCGGCTGTCGCCGCGGCGCTCGCGCAGCAGGCGCGCGATGGCGGCGATGGGCTGGACGGTGCCCACCTCGTTGTTCACCGCCATCACCGAGACGAGCACCGTGTCCGGGCGCAGCGCCCGCGCCACCGCGTCCGGGTCCACCCGGCCCCAGCGGTCGACGGCGAGGACGGTGAGGGCCCACCCCTCCGGCTCCAGCGCCCGCAGGGTGTCGAGCACGGAGGAGTGCTCCACCGCGGTGGTCACCAGGTGCGTCCCCCGCGACCGGTAGGCGCGCGCCGCTCCCACCAGCGCCAGGGCGTTGGCCTCGGTGCCGCCCGAGGTGAAGATCACCTGGGCCGGCGCCACGCCCAGCGCGGCGGCCACCTCGGCCCGCCCGGCGGCCACCCGGGCCTCCGCCTCCACTCCCAGCCGGTGGAGGGAGGAGGGGTTCCCGTAGGCGGTGCGGAGCACCTCCGCCATCGCCTCGATGACCGCCGGGTCGGGCGGTGTCGTCGCGGCGTTGTCTAGGTAGATCCTCTCGGGCATCACCCCTCATCCTACCTGCGCCCGCGAGGTGGGCACAACCGAAGGGGTGTCGTTTCGCGGTACGGGTACGGGCAGACTGTGAGAGAATCAAACCCCCGGGACCATGAGGGCTGACTCGACCTTCCTGGTGAGCCTGCTGGTGGGGGCGCTGATCGGCGCACTGGCTCTGGTCGGAGTCGGCTTCTTTGCGCCCGGTCCTCCGCTGTCCGGGCTCCCCTGGCTTCGGAATGCCGGATCCGAAGGACCTTCGGCCCCGACCGGCCCGGCGCAGCCCGGAGCTCCCGGGTCTCCCTCACCAGTCCCGGACCGCCCGGCAGCACCCGCTCCCGGGCCAACGGCGGCCCCTTCGCCCCAACGGCCGCCCGGGACCGCTGGCGGGCCGGGCGGAACACCGGGACCCTTCCCTGCGCCGGAGGCGGTTCAGCCCGCCCCACAGCCGGCCGAGACGTTTCCCCCCGACACCGCCCCTGCCGCCGCACAGCCTGGCGGGCGCCGGCGCCATCAGCGTGCCTGGGACCTGCTGGAGGCGGGGCAGCTGGCGCAGGCTCAGGAGGCCTTCCTGCTGGCCGCGCTGCGCGATCCAGGGGACGAGGAGGCGATGGCCGGGCTCATCGCCGTGCGCCGCCGCGCTACCCGCGACGACGCCGCCCTGCTGCTGCGGCAGGCCGCCGCCTACCGTCGGGCCGTGGCGCGGGGGGAGGAGACCGAGGAACACTACACTCCCCAGGCCATGATCCTCCTGGCCCGGGCGTCCGAGGCGGCCGCCGCCGAGATCGCGGCGCAACGGACCGCCCCGCGGGGGGCGGGGCCCGCTCCTACCACCCTCGCCCGGCCCGCCCCCTCCCCGCCACGGTCCCCCGCGCTGGCGCGCCGCCCCGCGCAGCTTCCCTCGCCGACCCCGCGTCCGGGCCCGCCGGAGCCCGCACCCACGCCGATGCCCCCGGCGCCACCTCCCACGCCCGCCCCACCGCAGCCCACTCCGCGGCTGGCGACCCCGACGCCCTCCCCGGCGCTGCGACCGCCGACGACCCCCGCTCCCACCGAGCCCAGCTTCGATCCGCAGGAGGCCTTCGTGATCGTGCAGATCGGCCCGGTGGCGAGCCCGGAGCGGGCGGCGGAGATCGCCGCGCACCTGACCCTCTCCGGCTACGCGGCGCGGGTCACGCGCGTGGAGGGGACGCGTTACCTGATCACCCTGGGCCCCTACCGGCGCTCGACCGCGGAGGCGATCGCCGGCCTGGTGCGCGGCCGCTTCGGGTCGCTCCTGCGCATCACGCTGCAGCCGTCACCCTAGCCGATCCGGCACCTGCCCGAAGCGAGGCGCGCGTCAGGGCAGGCGTCCCAGGGGGATCACCAGCGGGGGGGAGCGCTGTCCGACCGGGTCGACCACGACGAGGGTGGCCGCCAGCCGGGCGCCGGACGGGGCAGCGAGGGGGAGCGCGACGGCCCAACCCCCATCGGTTCCTGCGACGGCGAGGAACTCCGCCAGGGTCCCTCGGGCTTCCACGGCGTCTTCGGCGTCCTCGTAGGCGATCCGGCCTACCACCCGGAACCCCGGGCGGGTCCGACCCCGCAGGACGACCTGCGGTCCCCCGCCACCGCCAGGGCCCAGGACCAGCGCCCGGCCGGGTGCTTCGACGACGGGTGGAGCGGGTCTGCGCGTGAGGATCGTGACCGGCGTCGAGGCCTGGAGCCGGTCGGTCCGTCCGCCCCGGGTGACCTCCACCGTCAGGGAGGCCCGCAGCAGATTCGTCCCGGGATCGGGACTGTAGGCGCCGAAGTACGCGCCCGGAGTCGTGCGCGACTCCCGCATGGGGACCGTCCGGCCCAGCCCGGCCAGGCGGAATCGGGCGCTCCCCCCTGGCGCGCCGGTCGCCACGACCGTGAGCACGTCGTCGCCGGCCAGGGGCGTCGGAGGGTTCAGCGTCACGGTCCTCACCAGGCCCGGCGGTTCGACGACCTGGAAATCCCAGGCGACGCGCCGTACGTTGCCGGCGCGGTCGGCCATGGTGAGCCGCACCTGGACCCGTCCGGGGGCGAAGGGCCGAGGCGGATTGTAGGAGACGGCCGTCTCGGCGATGGATGTCTGCGCGGTGACGTTCCGTCCGTCGATCAGGAGCCGGACCGAACGCGGGTCGACGGAGGACTCCTCGTCGAAAATTTCCGCCACCACATTGGGGCGCAGGTTCGCCACGGGGTGCTCGGCGGCGGGGTAGAGGGCCACGACGCGCGGGGCTCTCCCGTCGACCGTCACCGGCGGATCGGCAACGGCCGTGACCCGCCGCGCGCCCACTTCCAGCGTCACCAGGACGGCCGCGTTGCGCGCGGCGTCCTGCGGCCGGACGACGTAGGTGCCGGTGTAGAGGCTCGGTTGCGCCTGGTAGGCTCCCGTCGAGGCCTCCCGCATCGCCACCACCTGCGGGATCCCGACGATCTGGAACGTGGCGGCTGCCCCGCGGGTCCCCCGGGCTGAAACCGTCAGGCGGTCGCTGACTTTTAACACGGCACCGCCGGGGCTGTCGTGCCCCGCCGCTTCGATCCGAACGGCACCGGCCGGGGGAGGGGGGGCAGGGGCCGGTGCGGCCAGAGCGGGAGTGAGGCTCACCCACAGGAGGGCGAGGGCGGCCAGACCCGCCGGGGCTGGTGCCGGGCTCCTCCGGTGGTGTAGCATCACTGGTACCTTTCACCCCCACGTCAGCGCGGTAAACGCCCTTTGGCCCCTGCACCCCTGCGCCGGCTGTCGTCGGTGCTGAGCCCTTCGGGGGGGATGGGCCTGATTCCTATGCGGCCCGGCGCACGGGACACCCGAGAGCCCCCTGACGTCCCCCGGCGAGACGGTGGCACCACGGGAGGAGGTCTGGCGATGATCGGCCTCTACCCTGGAGCATCGCCGGAGCACGGCGTCGCCGACTACACGCGGTCCTTGGCGATGGCCCTGCAGGAGAGCGGGATGGAGGTGGCGGTGTGGGCGGACCGCTCCCACGGAGCCATCGCCACGGAGGAGAGCGATGGTGACCTGAACGTCTGCCGCGTGTGGCGGCCCGGAGCACTGGTAGGGATCGACCTCTGGAGTCGAGCGCGCAGGAACCTGCCCCGGCTGGTGCATGTCCAGTTTGAATCTTTCATTTACGGCGGGCCGCTGGGGTTCCTCTCCCTCTGGGTGTTCCTGCTGTGGGTTCGTCTCGTCGGGGGCAAGGTGGTCGTCACGGTGCACCACGTGGCCGCTCCTGCGGACCTGACGACCAGGCTCCTCCGGCAGAGCGGCATTCGGGTCGGCCCGCGGCTGGCCCGGGCGATCTTCCGACTTTCCACCGGTCTGCTGGCTCGCGCGGCCCACGCTCTCATCGTGCACGAGGACGTCTTTCGCGAGCGTCTCACGACGCACTACCGCCTCGGCCATCCGCTCGTCGAGGTGGTCCCCCACGGGGTGC
Organism: Armatimonadota bacterium; assembly: GCA_031081585.1. Taxonomy (NCBI): domain Bacteria; kingdom Bacillati; phylum Armatimonadota; species Armatimonadota bacterium. Next base: position 79,716 of record JAVHLY010000011.1, on the reverse strand, counting down.
CGCTCCCGGAGTGCGAGGAGAGTCCGCGCGAGACAGGGGACGGGGGACGGGTCGTGCTCCTGTTCGGCTACCTCAAATGGTACAAGGGGTTCGACCTCGCCCTGCGGGCCTTCCGCCAAGTGGCAGACGAGTTCCCTGAATGGCGCCTGGTCATCGCCGGAGGCTTGCCGGCCTCGGCCGCCGCGTCACACGTCCGCTACGTCGACGACCTCCGGCGCCTGGGCGAGGGACTCGACGGGCGCGTCGAGTTCACGGGCTACGTCCCGACCGCACAGCTCCCACGCCGCTTGCGTCGTGCAGACCTCATGCTCTTTCCCTATCGCATCCTCTTTTCTGCCAGCGGGCCGCTGGCCCAGGCGATTGGCTGGCGTCGCCCGTTCATCCTCTCCAGGGCGCTCCAGCCGGTCCTGCCCCAGTGGCCGTGGATCTGTTCAGAGGATGTCGAGGCGTGGGCAGCGATGCTCCGTCTCCTGATGAGCGACGAACAGGCCCGCATGGATGCCAGCCACCAGCTGAGGGATATCGCCGCCGCGCGTGGCTGGCGGGAAGCGGCCCGCCGCACCATCGCCCTCTATGAGAGGGTCGTCGGTGCCCCGGTCGTGCTCAACCGGCCACTCCCCTCGTCGTGGGTCGGTTCCTGATCGGACCGGACGTCAGAAGCTCCCGGTGGCCAACGGTGTGGCTGGCCGCCGCCCTGACCTGGGCCGGGCTACAGGCGGTCCGGTTCATGGCGGGCCCCGGTCTGCCGCCCACGTATGACCTCCCGGGCCACCTGCACATGGCCACGATCACGGCGCGCGCCCCGACGGCGCTGTGGGACGACGGGTGGTACGCTGGCCATCCCACCTATGCCTACCCCCCGCTGGCGCACGCGCTGGCGGCGCCCCTGGTGCGTGCACAGGGGGAGGAGGGGCTCCGCCTGGTCGTGGTGGCGGTCGTCCTGGCGACTGGTCCTGCCCTCTACGCCGCCTGTCGTCACTACGGTGGGCTGGACGCCACACGGGCGGCTGCCGCGGCCTTTGCCACCCTGCTGGCGCCGGCGCTCTGGCGGGCCTTGTGGTTCGGCCAGTATCCCACGCTCCTGGCCTTCGTGGTCTTCTGGGCCACGCTCGCCGGCTGCGGCGCGCTGCTGCGCCGCCCGCACCACGACCTCCGCCTCGCCGTCCTGGTGGCGCTCGGCGTCGGCCTCCTGGGGAGCATCCACCTGCTCCCCCTGCTGGCGGTGCCGATCGCGTTGCTCCCGCCGGCCCTCCTGCTCCCCTGGCGGCGGGTCCTCGCCCGGCTGGCTTTGCCGATGGTCGTGGGCGTCCTGCTGGCGCTCCTCCCCTCCCTTCCGCTCCTGCTCGACCTGCCCCGGTTCACCAAGACGCCGGTGCCGCACGTCACGCGCAGCCCGGACCTGGTGAGGCCCGCCGGATGGCTCACCTGGGTGGGCGCGCCGGCGGGACTGTCGATGGTCCTGGCGCTGCCGTCGGTCGCCCTCGCCCGGATGGGGGGGGCGGGCAAGGCGGTCGGAGCGGCGGCGGGGGTGGCCGGCCTCGTGGCGCTGCGGGAGGTCGTCCCTCCGCCGTGGCTGGGCCTCGCGGCCGGCTGGTTGCTCCTCCTGAGCCTGGCCCTGCGACGCTCCACGCTCCGGACCCCTGCGTGGGCCTTCGCCCTGGCCACGCTCGTGGGGCTGTGGGTCTCACTGGGCCCGGCCGGCGGTATCGGGCGCCTCCTGCCCTGGGCCCAGGTGCTCGTGTACGACCGCTTCCTCCTCCTCACGGTCCCCATGGGCTACGTCGCCCTGGCCCACGCGCTGGGGCCGGTCGCTCCGACGTTCCCGCGGCTCGTCGGTGCGGCCGTGGTGGCGGGAGTCCTCCTCCTCGGGTGTTCCTTCGGGCACACGCAGGCGCTCTACCGCCGCCTGGTGGCCGGTGCCATGGAAGAGGGGGCAGGGAGCGGTGGTGCGGCCCCGCGTGCTCGCGGCGCGAATGTGCACCTGGACGGGACGAGCGCACGCCTGATCCCGGCGGCGCTGGTGGCTCGGCTGCAGCAGGAACGCGGCTGGGGCAGGGTGCTGCCGCTCGGGACGCCACCCGTCGTCTTCACCCTGCCCGACGTGGCCGGGCGGCCGTTGATCGACGGCGCCTACAACGACGCGCGGCAGCTGGCCGTCCTGCGGCGTTCCGGCGTGGAGGCCCTGGCGTATGAGAAATTCGCCGATCCCACGCTGCGCCTGACCCGCTTCTTCCTCCGGCATGCGCGGGTCTACGGCATCCGCTGGGTGGTGACCCAGGACCGGGTCTACGACCCGGCCGTGCCGCGGGACCGCTTCGAGCTCGTCCTGGAGACGGGACGGGGGCCCTTCCGCAGCTGGCGCCTCTACCGGGCGGTCCACCCGCCTGTGGCGGCGTGGACAGGGACTCCCCGGCGCATGGTCCGCACCCTGGCGCAGGCGCCGTTGTGGAGCGCTGTCTGGCGTCCGGGAGGCGGGGCCCGGGAGGTGGAGGTCCGACGTGAGGACGATGTCGCTGCGCTGACGCTGGCCGGCTCCACGGTTCACGGGTGGACGTTCGTCGAGGTGCGCCCTCCGGCCCGGGCGTGCACCCACGTCGCCTTCACGGCGTGGTCGCCGACGGCGGCCGGCCTGGCGGTGCGGGTGCGGCGCGAGGGGACCTGGCTCCTGGTGCACCCCGACGATCCGCTGCCTGTGCGTCCTGGTCGGTTCCGGTACGCTCTGGACTGCAGCCGGGTGGACCGGCTGATCCTGGGCGTCGCCGGGAGCGGTCTCCACCAGGCCTACTTCTCCTCCCTGCGCTTCGAGCGCGAGACCGAGGCCATTCAGGCGGTCCCCTTCCGCCGCGAGCACGCCGAGTGCTTCCAGGTGACGCTCCCATCCGCCCGCGCGACGGTCACGGTGAGCGTGGCGGCCGTTCCGCGCTGGCGGGCGGCGGACCCGGCCGTGCGCGTGGGGGAGGATGCCCTGGGGTTGCTCACCCTGCGCGGTCCGGCGGGGCGGCACCGCATCTGCCTGGCCTTCCCCTCGTGGGCTCGCGCCGCGCGCGTCGGGGCGGGGCCTGCCTACCTGCTCGCCTCCGGCCTGCTGCTCCTCTGGGTGGTGGTCCGGCCACGGCGGTGGGCGTCGTATCTCGCCCGTCGGCTGCGTGGGCCGGTCACCACGCTTCGAGAGATCTGGCGTCGGCACCATCTGTCGGCCCGTCAGGCTTGGGATGCCCGGGCCCAGGAGGCAGCAGACTGGTTCACCGCCTGGGCGACCGGTCCGGAGGAGGCAGCGCGCACCGCCGACGCCGACCTCGCGGACCTCCTCGAGGAGATCGACGCGGACCGCCTGCGCACCTGGCGCCTCCTGGAGATCGGGTGCGGGACGGGCCGGCTGCTGCGTCCCCTGGCCGCCCGTGCCCGGGAGGTGTGGGGGGTGGACGTCTCCGAGGTGATGGTCACGCTGGCGGCCGAGCGCCTGCGTGACCTGCCGAACGTGCGGGTCATGGCCAACGACGGTCGGACGCTGGTCGGCATCCCGGATCGTTCAGTGGACCTGGTCTTCTCCCACCTGGTCTTCCAGCACGTCCCCGACCGCGCCGTGGTCGCCGGTTACCTGCGCGAGGCCGTGCGCGTCCTGCGGCCCGGCGGGCTGGTGCGGTTCCAGGTGAACGGGCTGGGGGAGCGCCGGCTGTGGCGCGCGCTGAAGTCCGTCATCGGGGATGGGAACTGGTTTGGCGTCCTCTTCACGCGCCGGGAGCTCGCGGCGCTGGCACGCGCAGCCGGCCTGGACGAGGTGACCTGTCGGTACGGGTCGCCGCGGCCAGGGATGCGCCGTCTCCAGTCGCTGTGGTTGTGGGCTCGTGCACCCGTTCAGGCCCGTGCCTCCGTACCTGCCGGTCCGCCGTGACCGCCTCTGCCGGCCCGCCGTGACCGCCCCCAGGACCATCCTGCTCCTCGTGATCGGCGCGCTGGTGGTGCTGCCGTGGCCGGTGGTACCGCCGGGTCCGGTGCTGAGCGGCTTCGACCCCATGGTGCTGACGGCCGTCCCTCGCGGCCTCCTCCCGCGACCCGGCCGCATTACCTTGCAGCCGGAGGCCCTGGAGCTGGCCGCCGGGCCGCGGGCGCAGCCCATGGTGCACCTCGTCACCGCGGACGCACCGTTCTCGGCGACGCTGGTCGCCCGAGTCCTGGAGCGGACGGGGCTGGCCTACCCGCTGCAGGTGCGCCTCTGGAACCCGCGCGCCGACGCGGCGCTGGAGGCGTGGTACGGACCCGACGGCCAGGTCCACGCGGGGGCGCGCCTGGGTGAGCGCTGGCTCACCCAGGCCGTGCTCGGTCCCTACGCAGGAGGGCCGCGCGCGCCGGACCGCCACCCCTGGACGGTGCGGTGGGAGCCGGGCCGGGCTGAGATCGCGGTGAGCGCGGACGGCCGGCGGCGGGCCCTGGCAGTGGAGCGGGACGAGGTGCCGCCGCTCTTCTCGCTCGACCCTCGAGCGCTCACGCTCCTCGCCACCGCGCCCGACGGGCGGGCCAGGGCACGGGTGACGGAGCTGCGCGTAACCCTCCTGCCAGGCGACCGCCGCGCCTCGGGGCAGACGATCCCGGCGGTCCGGCTGGGGACGGGGCTCGTTGCCCTGGTGGTCCTCTGGTCTCTGTTCAGCTGGTGGAGGCTCCCGGGTAGGAGGGGGACCGACGTCGGCATCCGATCGGCGGCCCGATGGGTGCGAAGACATGGCGTTCCCGGCGGGGGCAGGACCGCGCTGCTCTGGCCGCTGCTCGTCGCGGCAGCTACGGCGGCGGCCGGCGTCCTGGTGGCGCCGCTGCCGCCCCACCCGTTGGACCGGCGTTTCGTCGAGGTCTGGACTCACCTGGCGCGGGAGGGCGGGGTGCTCCACCTGCTCCAGGGTGCGCAGCTGGCCACGAGCGGCATGGCACAGGGCGGGTGGCCGTATGCGTCGATGGCCTATCCGTATCCCCCGGTGCTGCTCTACCTGTTCCGGGGAGTCGCCTGGATGGTCCCGGCAGCGGGAGTGGTGGCGGCACTCAAAGTGGCCGCCGTCGCCGCGGAGGCGGTCGGTGGGATCCTCATCTTCACGCTGGTGTGGTGGCTGCGCGGCGCCCTCGCCGCGGCCGGGCTGGCCGCGCTGGCCTACGCCCTCAACCCCGCCGTGCTCTTCGGAGCCGCGGTGTGGGGGCAGACGGACACGATCCTCCTCCTCTGGCTGCTGCTGGCCGCCTCCGGCGCCGCGCTCGACCGGCCCGTGCTCTTCTGGGTGGGCCTGGGGCTGGCCTGTCTGACCAAGCAGACGGCCGTGCTCGTGCTGGCGCCGCTCCTGGCGCTCGGGCTGGCCCGTTTCGGGCTCCGCCGGGCGCTGGACGGTGCCGCCACCGCCGCCCTCGTCCTGTTCGTCCTCGTCGCTCCCCTGCTGGCCGCTGGGCTGGAGCCGGCGGCGCTGTACCGGCCGCTGCTCGGCAAAGGGCTCGCCTTTGGCATCCTCTCCTCTCCGGGACCGGACGCCGTCGTCGCACAGGGGGGCTTCCCGCTGTGGGCTATCCTGGAGAGGGAGCTCCACGGGTGGGAGCGCCTGGGCGCCTCCGATCTGCGCCCCTCCGTGTTCGGCCCCAGCCCCTTCCTGCTGGGGCGCCTCGGCTTCCTCCTGGTGACCGTGCTGCTCGTCGGCGCGGCGGTGCGCGGGACGCGCCACCCGGCCTCATCCCTCCTCGTGCCTGCGGCGGCGCTCGTGTGGGGTGCGGTGCTGCTCACGCGCACGCAGCCACGGTACGTGGCCCTGGCCATCCCGTTCCTGGCGGCGGCCCTCCCGTGGACGCGCGGGGCGGGAGCGCTCGCCCTCGTGGCGGTGACGCTGACGGGTCTCGTCGGCATGTGGGCGCTGATGACGGCCACCAGCGTGTGGTACCCCGGCACCCTCCCAGCCTTCCACCCCGCTGGAGGGGTCCATCGGTGGGTCGCCCTCCTGGCCACCTCGGATGCGGGAATGGTCGCGGGCGCGCTCCTGCAGGCCGGTGCCGCCGTAGTGGTCCTCGCGCTGGCTGTCGCGCAGGGCCGGGCTCCGGCCCTGTCCCGGCAGGTGGCGGCCCGGGGCGAGGCCGGCGACCGCCCGTGACTCATGGAGAAACCTGAGTTTCCGGGGCCCGTTGCCTCACGGACCCTCCTGAGTGAAGGCTGTGGCGCCACAGATTCGCCAGGTGCCGCTCAAGCTCCCGCCGCAGCTAGACGGGGGTGACTTTGGTAGAGAGCTCGGAGGGCCTGCTCGGCGGAGGGCGAGACCTCCGGGACCTCCAGGACGCGCTGGTAGGGGATTCTGGCCTGATCGCAGCGCTTGATCACCTTGGCCCCCACACGCTCCTTGGCGACGAGCCGCATGATCGGCTGGAAGAAGTTGACCCAGAGTCGCAGCACAGCGTGGACGGCATTGGAGCGCGGCAGCAGCCGGCTTCCCCCCGTACCGGTCGTAGCCGATGAGGCGGCGGATCACTGCTCCATGGCGCTCTTCCACGTGGGCCTGGTCGTTCTTGCCATACTCCCGGGAGCGTGGGAACGTGAGGCGCTGGGCGCGACAGTCGGCGAGGAGGGTGGGGTTGATGAAGGCGCTGTCATGGTCGGCATCGATGCCCGGCAGGGGGAAGGGGAGCCGATGGCGGATGATGGTGAACGCCTCAAAGACATGGCGTTGGTTGCGGTTGACCACGGCGCGGGGCTCGAACCCCGCGGTCGCAATGTCCACCACCGAGAGGCTGTGGAGGTCCTCGCCACGCGTCGACTCGCCGCAGTGGGCGACAGCTGGCGCCTGGAGAGGGGGGTCATGGGGCCGGTCGGACCTCCCAAGGTGGCGAGCAGTTGCCTCACATGTGCTATGAGGCAACGACCCCCGATGGATGTAGTCTGAGGCACTGCGTCACCTTGACCCCCGTGGGACCGCGTTGCTACCATACCTGCCACCTGGGCGATGACGGGGACGAGTAGGACGGCCCCTCGCCCGAGCGAGCCGGGGAGTCCCCGAGGCCGGTGCTGTCGGCGGGACGGGGGCTGTGGGTGCGAGCCCGGCGGCGCAGGGCCGGCCGAAGATCCCCCCGGAGCCGTGGGGCGAACGGAGCGTTGTTCCCTGTAGCCCCACCGGAACCCCCACCGTGACCGTGGGGAGGGGATCGGAGGCGGAGGCCTCCCGTCCCTGGATGAGTGCCGGTGTGGCGGCGGCGGCTCAACCGCGTGGGTGCGCGCGCGCCCGCCAGGGCCACACCGGAATCAGGGTGGTACCGCGGCTGCGCCCGTCCTTGAGGGACGGGCGTTGCTGTTTGGCCTGGACGCGGTGGGGGCAGGGAGGGGCAAGAGAGGCGTCAGGAGGCGATGGCGATGCGGTTCGAGCCGGTGCCGACCAGCGTGGACTTCCCGGCCCGCGAGCGGGCGGTCCTGGAGTGGTGGCTGCGCGAGGGGATGATGGAGCGCTACATCCGGCGCAACGCGCACGCGCCGGTGCGCTGGTCCTTCCTCGACGGCCCTATCACCGCCAACAACCCCATGGGCGTCCACCACGCCTGGGGCCGCACCTACAAGGACCTCTTCCAGCGCTACCACACCATGCTCGGCCACCGGCAGCGCTACCAGAACGGCTTCGACGGCCAGGGGCTGTGGATCGAGGTGGAGGTGGAGCGGGAGCTGGGGTTCCGCACCAAGCGGGACATCGAGACCTACGGCATCGCCGCCTTCGTGGAGCGGTGCAAGGAGCGGGTGCGGCGGTTCGCCGCCCTCCAGACCCAGCAGTCCATCCGGCTCGGCTACTGGATGGACTGGGAGCACTCCTACCACACCATGTCCGACGAGAACAACTACATGATCTGGTACTTCCTCAAGCGCTGCTGGGAGCGGGGGCTCCTCTACAAGGGGCACGACGTCATGCCCTGGTGCCCGCGCTGCGCCACCGGCATCTCCGAGCACGAGATCGTCACCGAGGGCTACCAGGAGCGGACCCACCCGGGGCTGTTCGTGCGCTTCCCCCTGCTCGGGGCCGACGGAGCGGCGACGGCGCGCTCCCTGCTCGTCTGGACGACGACGCCCTGGACGCTGACCAGCAACGTGGCGGTGGCGGTGCACCCGGAGCTGCGCTACGCGCGCGTGCGGCAGGACGGGCAGGAGTACTGGCTGGCCACGGGGGCCCTGCACCAGCTCCGGGGGCGGTACGAGGTCTTGGAGGAGGTGCCCGGCCGGCACCTGGTGGGGTTGCGGTATCGAGGCCCGTTTGACGAGTTACCGGCCGTAGCGGGCATCGAGCACCGCGTCATCCCCTGGGAGGAGGTGAGCGCGGCGGAGGGGACCGGCCTCGTCCACATCGCGCCGGGCGCCGGCCCCGAGGACTTCGCGCTGGGGCGCGCCCACGGCCTGCCGGTGGTGGCGCCGCTGGACGAGTTCGGCGTCTTCGTGGAGGGCTTCGGCTGGCTCTCCGGGCTGGGGGTGGCCGAGGCCAACGAGCGTATCGTCGCCGACCTGGCGCAGCGCGGGCTGCTCTACCGCCACGAGCCCTACACCCACCGCTACCCGGTGTGCTGGCGGTGCGGCACCGACCTGGTCTTCCGGCTGGTGGACGAATGGTTCATCGCCATGGACCCCATCCGGGAGCAGCTCATGGCGGTGGCCCGCACGGTGCGCTGGATCCCCGAGTTCGGGCTGGACCGCGAGCTGGACTGGCTGCGCAACATGCACGACTGGATGATCAGCAAGAAGCGCTACTACGGTCTGGCGCTGCCGATCTACGAGTGCCACCGCTGCGGGCACTTCGAGGTCATCGGGGGACGGGAGGAGCTCCGGGCCCGGGCGGTGGAGGGGTGGGAGGTGTTCGAGGGACACTCCCCGCACCGCCCGTGGGTCGATGCGGTGAAGATCGCCTGCCCGCGGTGCGGCGAGCGCGTGGGCCGCATCCCCGACATCGGCAACCCGTGGCTGGATGCCGGCATCGTGCCCTTCTCCACGCTCGTCGACCCGCAGACCGGCCAGGTGAGCTACCTGGGAGACCGGCGCTACTGGCGGGAGTGGTTCCCGGCGGACTTCATCACCGAGGCCTTCCCGGGGCAGTACCGCAACTGGTTCTACGCCCTGCTGGTGATGAGCACGGTGCTGGAGGCGACCGCCCCCTTCCGCGTCTGCCTGGGGCACGCCCTGGTGCGGGACGAGACCGGCCGGGAGATGCACAAGTCCTGGGGGAACGCCATCGAGTTCGAGGAGGGCGCCGACCGCATCGGCGTGGACGTCATGCGCTGGATGTTCGCCGTCCAGAACCCGGCAGCCAACATCAACTTCGGCTACCGCCCGGCCGACGAGGTGCGGCGGCGCTTCCTCATCCCCCTGTGGAACGTCTACGCCTTCTTCGTGGCCTACGCCAACCTGGAGCCGACCGACGTGGCCGCCATGGTGCGCACGGAGCCCCCGCTGCGGCTGCTGGACCGGTGGATCCTCTCCCGCCTGGCCGGGACGGTGCGCACCGTGCGCGAGCGCCTGGACGACTACGACCCGGCGGGGGCGGCCCGGCCGGTGGAGCGCTTCGTCGAGGACCTCTCCACCTGGTACGTGCGCCGCTCCCGGCGCCGCTTCTGGAAGGCGGAGGATGACCAGGACAAGCGCGCCGCCTACTTCACGCTCTACCAGGTGCTGGTGACGCTGGCGCGGGCGCTGGCGCCCTTCATCCCCTTCGTCACCGAGCAGCTCTACCAGAACCTGGTGCGGCGTCTGGACCCCGCCGCCCCGGCCAGCGTGCACCTGACCGACTTCCCGCTCCCGGACGTCGGGCGGATCGACCCGGCGCTGGAGGCGCAGGTGGAGGCCGTGCGCCGCCTGGTCTCGCTGGGCCGCGCCGCCCGGCAGCGCATCCGCCTGCGCACCCGCCAGCCGCTCCCGGCCGCACTGCTGGTGACGCGGCGGGCGGACCTCGCCGCCGCACCCGAACTCCTCGAGCACCTGGCCGAGGAACTCAACGTGAAGGCGGTCCGCCTCCTCGAGGACGCGGCCCCCTACGCCCGCTACGAGGTCCGCCCCCGCTTCGACCGGCTGGGGCCGCGCTTCGGCCCGCGCGTGCAGACCGTGGCCGCCCGGCTGCGCGAGCTCGACCCGCTCGGCCTCCTGCGCCGCCTGGAGGGGGCGGGCCGGGTGACGGTGGAGGTGGACGGGGAGGCGGTCGTGGTCGAATCGGACGAGGTGGAGGTGCGGCTCCAGGCGGCGGACGGGTACGTCGCCGAGGGGCTGGCGGGGGAGGTCGTCGTCCTCGACACCCGCCTCACCCCCGAGCTGCGCCGGGAGGGGCAGGCGCGCGAGCTGGTGCACCACGTCCAGCAGCTGCGCAAGGAGGCCGGTCTCGACCTCGCCGACCGCATCGTCCTCTTCGTGGATGGCGACGGCGTGGAGGAGGTGCTGGCCGCCCACGGCGACTACGTCCGGCGCGAGACCCTGGCTGTCGCGCTGGAGCGCGCTCTGCCGCCGGATGTCCCGGCGCGGTCGGTGCGGCTGGACGGGCTGGAGGTGCGGGTGGGCCTGCGCCGTCAGGGCGCCGGGTAGGGGGTCCGGTCGGGCCTGCGCCGACGGGCCCGGAAACCGGGGAAGATGGGCATGGGACAGGAAAAGGCGGGGCGTCCCGCGTAGTGTGGGGACGCACACGGAGGCCGCGCGCCCCGCTGGCCTCACCGGCGTCGGGCCGATTCGCAGCGCCCATCCGTGAGAGAGGAGGCCAACCGACCCCATGCCTCGCACCATCGGCGTCCTGGGGGGCCTGGGCCCCTGGGCGACCCTCTACTTCTTCGAGCAGATCCTCCGCCTGACGCCGGCTGAGCGCGACCAGGACTACCTGCGGGTGGTCATCGACAACAACCCGGCCATCCCCGACCGGACCCCGGCCATCCTCGCCGGGGGCGAAGACCCGGTCCCCGCACTGGTGGCCACCGCCCGCAACCTGCAGCGGGCCGGGGCCGAGGTGATCGCCATCCCCTGCAATACCGCCCACGCCTTCTACCCGGCGGTGGCCGCGGCGGTCGAGGTGCCGGTGCTGCACATCATGGGGGAAGTGGCGCGGGCGATCCGGCAGCGCTACCCGGAAACCAGGCGGGTGGGGCTCCTGGCCACCCGCGGCACGGTGGCCACGGGGCTCTACCCCCGGGCGCTCGCGCCGGCGTGTGAGGTCCTGGTCCCACCTGCGGAGGAGCAGGAGACGGTCGACCGCCTCATCTACGCGATCAAGGCGCAGCGGGCGGACGGGCGCCTGAGGCAGGAGGCGGTGGCGGTGGCCCGGCGCCTGGTCGAGCGCGGGGCGGCGCTCCTCATCCTGGGGTGCACCGAACTCCCCCTGGCGCTGGCTCAGACCGACCTCCCGGTCCCGACGCTGGACTCCACCCAGGTCCTGGCCGCGGCGGCGGTCCGGGAAGCCCTGCAGGGGGAGGACCCGGTGCCGGGACGTGCGGCCTCCCCCGCGGCGGGGAGGTCTGTGACGACGACCTGAGGGCCGTTGGCGGCTACTTGCGGAGCGTGTGTGCGTTGGCTAAGATGAGCGGAGATTTCCGCAGAAAAACGCCCGAAAGACCCCGAAAAGCGCCCCCAAGCGCCATCGGGGCCCCTTGCGGGTGACGTCAGGTGACAGGGGAGGGCGCGATGACACAGCCAAAGGCCGCCAGGAGCACCAGGCGGGCCCCGAACACTCGCAGAGGGCAGGCGGCCAGGGCGACCCGGGAGAGCCGGCGGGGGGCAGCGACAGCGACCCGGACACCTGTTCGGGGTACGGGACGTACCCGGGTGGTCCAGTCCCCCGCCGCCGGACCGGCCGGGCCCGGCACTGCGCAGACCCGCCGCGATGCCGCTCCGGCTCCCCGGCTCTCCCGGCGCGACCTCAAGGAGTTCCGCAAACTGCTCGAAGCGGAGCACCGGCGTCTGAGCGAGGAACTGGAGGCGCTGGAGGAGCACATCCCCGAGGTGGAGCACCAGCTGGGGATGGACGTCGGCGGGTCGACCGACGAGGACTACGCCGACGTCGCCGGCGACACCTTCGAGCGCGAGAAGGGGTTCGCCATCGAGGCCAGCCTGCGGGCGCTGCTCAAGCAGGTGGAGGACGCCATGGCCCGCGTGGACGCGGGGACCTACGGGACCTGCGAGCGGTGCGGCCGGCCCATCCACCCCGACCGGCTGCGGGCCATCCCCTACGCCAGGCTCTGCATCGCCTGCAAGGCGGATGAGGAGCGGGCGGCCAGCGGCGCGCGTCTCTAGCTCCGGCGTCGGCGTGGCAGCCGTTGTGCGGACCTCCGCGCGGGGCAGGGCGGGGACTGTGCGCGCCCGGGCGGCCTGGCCGACGGTGGGGCTCGTGAGCCTGCTCGTGCTGCTGGTCGACCAGGTGGCCAAGGCCCTCGTCGTCCGGGCGCTGCCGGAGGGGATCAGCCGGCCGCTCCTCCCCGGCGTGGTGGCCCTCACCCGCGTGCACAACACCGGGATTGCCTTCGGCCTTTTCCGCAACGCGCCGGTCCTGCTCACCGCGCTCGTGGCGCTCGTGGTGGTGGTCGCCGTCGGCGCCCACTGGCTGCGCGCCGGGCGCAGGGGGCCGACCGGGTGGGCGGAGCGGCTCGGTGCCGGACTCGTCCTCGGAGGCGCATCCGGCAACCTGCTCGACCGCTTCCGCCTGGGCTACGTCGTCGACTACGTCGACCTGCACGTCTGGCCGGTCTTCAACCTGGCCGATGCCGCGGTGGTGGTCGGCGCCGCCCTGCTGCTCCTGACGCTGCGGGCGCCTGCTGCGCGAGGAACCCGGTGAGCCCGGTCCTCTTCCGCGTCGGCCCGGTGCCCATCTCCGCCTTCGGCGTCTTCCTGCTCCTGGCGTTCTGGGTGGGGATCGCCATCGCCCGCCGCCGCGCCCCCGCCGCCGGCGTCGACCCCACGACCATGCTCGACCTCAGCCTCTACATGATCATCGCCGGGATCCTGGGGGCGCGGCTCGCCTACGTCCTGGTGCACCTGGAGGCGTTCACCGGCGATCCCCTCGCCGTGCTGACCATCTGGCGGGACGCAGGCCTGGCGTTCTACGGGGCGCTCGGCGGCGGCGCGCTGGTGGCCTGGCTCTTCACCCGCGGGCGGCCCGTCTCCCTGGGCCGCCTGCTCGACGCCACGGCCCCGGGGCTGGCCCTGGGGTACGCCGTGGCCATGGTCGGCGCGCTCCTCCATGGCCTCTTCCGCGGGCGCCCGACCGGTGTCCCCTGGGCGGTGCAGATCGGCCTGGAGACGGTCCACCCCGTCCCGGTCTACCTGCTGCTGGCCGCGGTGGGCATCTACATGGTGCTGCGGACGCAGCACGACCCTCCTCCCGGCGTCCCCTTCCTCACCTTCGTCTTCCTCCTGGCGACGAGCCGCTTCCTGGCGGAGTTCTTCGTCGACAGTCCCCTCGTGCTGGGGCCGCTGACGCTGGCCCAGGTGGCGAGCGCCGTGGTGGCGCTGGGGGCCCTCGTCCTCCTCCTGGTAGCGGCCCACCGCGGGGCTGCCCGTCCCGCCGAGGGCGCGGAGGCAAGGGAGCCCACGCCGTCGGCCGTCCCGCCGCCCGGGCCGCCCCCGGTCCCCTGACCGCGGGCGTGGAGGGCGGGACGTGGAGGGCGGGCACCGGCTGGTCGTGGACGCCACCGCCGACGGCACCCGCCTGGACCGCTTCCTGGCCGGCCGCCTCCCCGGGCTCTCCCGCTCGCGGCTCCACGCCCTCATCGAAGAGGGGCGGGTGCGGGTCGACGGGACCGTCCGCAAGCCCTCGGCGCGCGTCCGCGCGGGCCAGGTGGTCACGGTGGAGCTGCCGCCGGCCCCTCCCGCGCCCGCGCTTGTCCCGGAGCCGCTGCCCCTGGACGTGGTCTACGAGGACGGCGACCTCCTGGTGGTGAACAAGCCGCCGGGGCTCGCGGTCCACCCCGGCCCCGGTCACCCGCGCGGCACCCTGGCCAACGCGCTGCTGGCCCGGGTGCCGGAGCTGGCCGCCCTCGACCCGGAACGCCCCGGGATCGTCCACCGGCTGGACAAGGACACCTCGGGGCTGCTGGTGGTGGCCAAGACGCCGGAGGCGCTGCGGGCCCTGCAGGGGCAGGTGCGGTCGCGGACGATGAGGCGCACCTACCTGGTCCTCGTGCACGGGCAGCCCCCACCCGCGGGCACCATCGACGCCCCCATCGCTCGCGACCCGCGCCACCGGCGGCGCATGGCCGTGGTCCCGAGCGGGCGGGCGGCGGTGACGCGCTACCGGGTGCGGGAGCGCTTCGCGGGCGCAGCGCTCGTCGAGGCCACGCTGCTGACAGGGCGCACGCACCAGCTGCGCGTCCACTTCAAGCACCTCGGCCACCCGGTGGTGGGCGACCCGGTCTACGGCCGCCGGGGACCGGCCTGGGGGATGACCCGTCAGGCCCTGCACGCCTGGCGCCTGCGCCTCCGTCACCCGCGCACCGGCGCGGCGCTGGCGCTGGAGGCCCCGCTCCCGGACGACCTGGCCCGCGCCCTGGAGACGCTGCGCCGCGCGCCGGCCGCCGCAGGGACGGGCGGCGGGGCGCGCGGGGCACGGGGAGGCGCGGCCGGTGCGTGAGAAGGCGCGGGTGATGGACGCCGAGGCGATCCGGCGGGCCCTCACCCGCATGGCCCACGAGATCCTGGAGCGCAACAAGACGACGGAGCGGCTGGCCCTGGTGGGGATCCGCACGCGGGGCGTACACCTGGCGGAGCGGCTGGCCCGGGCCATCGAGGCGATCGAGGGCAACCGCCCGGCCCTGGGGGTGCTGGACATCACCCTCTACCGGGACGACCTGGCGGTGCGGGGGGACCGGCCCGTCGTGCACCAGACCGCGATCCCCTTCGGCGTGGGCGGACGCGACGTGGTGCTGGTGGACGACGTCCTCTTCACCGGCCGCACCGTGCGCGCGGCGCTGGATGCCCTCATCGACCTCGGCCGCCCCGCCTCCATCCAGCTGGCGGTGCTGGTCGACCGGGGCCACCGGGAGCTGCCCATCCGTCCCGACTACGTGGGGAAGAACCTCCCCACCTCCCGGCGCGAGGAGGTGGCCGTGCGGTTGCGCGAGAGCGACGGCCGGGACGAGGTCGTCATCCTGGACGCGGAGGGATAGGTGCCCGGGAGGAGGGCCTGCAGTGAGCGCCCGGGTCGAGGACGGCGACGAGGCCGCCGCTACCACACGTCCGGCGGTGTGTGAGACCCGGTCCGGGACGGCCCCTGCGGTCGTGGGGGCGCGGTGGTGCGCTCCTGCGCCGGTGCCCCCGCCGGCAGGGCCGGCTCGACGGTGAGGGTGCGCTCGCCGGTGTAGGTGACCATGCCGGGCCGTCCGCCGCGCAGCCGGTGCACGTGGCGGCGCTCGGTGACATCGACCGCCACCCTGGCAGCTCCCCGCCCGCGACTGTAGTAGGCGGCCACCGCCGCCGCCGCCTGGACCGCGGCCTCAGAGGGCCGGCGCCCCCCGGTGCGCAGGATGACGTGCGCGCCCGGCATCCCGCGGGCGTGGAGCCACAGGTCGTGCGGGGCGGCCACCTCAAAGGTGAGACGGTCATTCTCGCGGTGGCTGCGCCCGACCAGGATGGCGAAGCCGCCGGGAGCGGTGAAGCGCCGCGGGCCGCCCGTCGCCGGCGCGGGCGCACCGGAGCCTGGCGGCCGGCTGCGCCCTCTCCTGGAGAGCGGAACGCGCCGGGGAGTGGCGCTGCCCCGCCGCGCTCCGCGTCCTGCCGTCCCCACCGGCTGTCCCTCACCCTCCGTCAGGTCCTGCGCCACCGCCGCCAGCGCCGGCAGGTCCTCGGCCTGCTCGGCCAGCACCCGCACCTGCTCCAGGAAGGCCGCTTCGGCCTCCAGCGCGCCCACGCGCTCCTGCAGGGTGGGCCGGCCGGCGGCCGCCTTGCGGTAGCGCCGGAAGTAGGCCTGGGCGTTCGCCACCGCCGAGGCCTGCGGGTCGAGCGTGATGGTCGTAGGGCGCCCGTCGAAGTCCGGCACCGTCACCTCGCGCGCGCCGCGGGGGAGGGCGTGCGCGTGGGCGAGGAGGAGCTCGCCGAAGCGCCGGTAAGTCTCCGCCCCCTCGGCGCGCTGCAGCTGCGCCCGCGCCTCCTCCAGCGCCCGGTGCACCCGCCGGCTCAGCGCCCCCAGGCGCGCCAGCAGCGCCTGCCGGGCCGCGCGCAGCGCCTCCTGCCCGGCCAGGCGCGCCACCACCGTCTCCACGGCCGCGCTCATCGACGGCGCGTCGCGCCGGCGCAGGTGGCGGTAGGCGGCCAGCGGGATGGCGCTGAAGGCCACCGGCTCGCCCGCGTCGTCCTCGTAGAGGGAGGGGCGGAAGGCACGCGCCGTCACGGTCGCGATCAGCTCACCCAGGGCGGCGTGCACCGCCGGGGCGGCGTCGGGGGGAGCCGCCTGCTCCGGATCGCAGCCGGCGGCGAGGGCCAGGTGCGCGGCCACGGGCGGGCTCACGCCGACGAGGTGCGCCACCAGGGTGGCGGCCACCGGGCGTCCGGCGGCGAGCCACCGCGCCAGGGCGTCGGGGGTGACCGCCTCGGGGCGGGCCCGGCCGACGGGCGGCGGGGTGTAGGTCGCGCCGGGCCCGAGCGGTCGGACGCGGCTCATCGCCGGGGTGACGGGCTTGAAGATCCCCACGACGCGGCACCGCCCGTCGAGCAGGAGGAGGTTGGCGTGGCGGCCCATCACCTCGGCCACCAGGTCGAGACGCCCCTCCAGCGCCTCGAAGGTGAGCGTCAGCACCCGCTCGAACGCGGGCTGGGTCACCTCGACCAGGCGCGCCCCGTCCAGCCGCGCGCGCAACAGGGTCGGGAACGGGTGGGTGGGGCGGGCCGACGGAGCGGGGGCGAGAACGACGCGGGCCCATCGCGGATGGATGGAGCACCACAGCCCGCGCGTCCCCTGCCGGCCGCGCAGGAGGAGGGCCACCGCCTCCGGCTCGGGCTGGTGCACCGCTACGACGCGCGCGCCGCGCATGGCCTCGAGCTCGACGGCGACCGCGGCGAGCACCAGGCTGTCGTAGGCGGCGACGGCGGCGCTCACGGTTCTGCCCGCCACCTTACGCCCCCGTCCGGTCCGCAGCAACCGGGCGAGGAGCGCGCCCGGCAGGGCCCGCAGGGGCGGGGTCCCGCCGGCCGGCCACGCCAGGGAACGGCAGTGTAGGATGGAAAGCGCCGTCGGCCGCCCAGGGACCGCCTGCGCGGGGACGGGGCCCGTCGCGGTCTTCCGGGGCGGCCGTGGCGAGCGGCGGCGGCCGGTGGCGAGCGGGAACGGAGGGATGGGCGCCGCATGCGCAGCATGACGGGCTACGGGACGGCGGTGGTCGACACGGCGGCCGGGCGGTTCACCGTGGAGGTGCGCTCGGTGAACCACCGCTTCAGCGAGGTGGCCGTGCGCACCCCCCGCGACCTGGCGGTGCTGGAGGACCGCCTGCGGGCCGCCGTGCAGCGCGTGGTCCAGCGCGGCCGGGTGGAGCTGACGGTGGCGCGCGAGCAGGCCGGGCGCCGTCCGCGCACGGTGCGCGCCGACCTGGACCTGGCCGCCGGCTACGTGAGCGCGGCCCGCGAGCTGGCCGCGGCCATGGGGCTGGCGGGCGAGGTGACGCTCGCCATGGTGGCGGCCTTCCCCGACGTCATCCGGGTGGAGGAGGCGCGCGAGGACGCCGAGGCGCTGTGGACGGCGCTCCAGCCGGCGGTGGAGGCCGCGCTGGCCGGGCTGGTGGCCATGCGCACCGCCGAAGGTGAGCGGCTGCGGGCCGATGCGCTGCGGCGGCTGGAGCGGCTGGAGGCCCTGGTCGAGGTGGTGGCGGGGCGCGCCGACCGGGTGGTGGAAGAGTGGCGGGCGCGGCTGCGCCAGCGGCTGCGGGAGGCGCTGGGCGAGGTCCCGCTGGACGAGGGGCGCCTGGCCGCCGAGGTGGCGCTGCTGGCCGAGCGCGCCGACATCAGCGAGGAGCTCGTGCGCCTGCGCAGCCACCTCGGCCAGGCCCGCGCGCTGGTGAGCGCCGGGGCAGGCGCGGTGGGGCGGCGGCTCGAATTCCTGCTGCAGGAGATGGGTCGGGAGACCAACACCATCGGGAGCAAGGCCGGCGACCTGGAGATCGCCCGGGCCGTCATCGAGATGAAGAGTGAGCTGGAAAGCCTCCGTGAGCAGGTACAGAACGTCGAGTAGCCCGCGGCTGATCAACATCGGGTTCGGCAACATCGTGGCCGCCGACCGCGTCATCGCCATCGTCGCCCCCGACTCGGCGCCGATCAAGCGGATCATCCAGGAGGCGCGGGAGCGGGGCGTGCTCATCGACGCCACCGTGGGCCGGCGCACCCGGGCCGTCGTCATCACCGACAGCGGCCACGTCGTCCTCTCCGCCGTGCAGCCCGAGACGGTGGCGCACCGCTTCATCGGCCGCGACGTCGAGGAGGAGGAGCTACCCGACCCGGAGCGCCCGGAGGGGTTCGGGCGGTGATCGTCGCCATCGCGGGCCCGATCGGGGTGGGCAAGAGCACCGTGGCCCGCCAGCTGGCCGAGCGCCTGGGCGTGCGCGTCGTCTCCGCCGGCGAGGTCTTCCGCGACCTGGCCCGACAGCGCGGCCTCTCCGTGCTGGAGCTCAACCGGGCCGCGGAGGACGACCCGAGCCTCGACCGCGAGGTGGACCGCCTGCAGGCGGCGCTGGCGCGCCAGGGGCCCTGTGTGGTGGAGAGCCGGCTGAGCGGCTGGATGGTGGACGCCGACCTGAAGGTCTGGCTGCGGGCGCCGCTGGCGGTGCGGGCGGCGCGCGTGGCGCAGCGGGACGGCCTCTCGCTGGCGGCGGCCACCGCGGAGCTGCAGAGCCGCGAGGCCAGCGAGTGGGGGCGCTACCGGGAGCTGTATGGCATCGACGTGAACGACCTCTCCCCCTACCACCTGGTCGTCGACACCTCGGTGTGGAGCGCCGAGACCATCGTGGACGCCCTCCTCCTCTTCATCCGCGGCCGGCAGCCCGCGGTCCGCCCCTGATGCGGCTGGAGGGGCGGGTCGTCCTCGTCGGGGTGGCCGGCGGGATCGCCGCCTACAAGGTGGCGGCGCTGGTGAGCGCGCTGCGCAAGGAGGGCGCCGAGGTGCACGTGCTCATGACGCCGTCGGCGGTGCAGTTCGTCGGGCCGCTCACCTTCCGCGCCCTCTCCCAGCAGCCGGTCCTCACCGACCTGTGGGACCCCGCGAACCCCTGGGACGAGCCGCACGTGGCGCTGGGCGCGCGGGCCGACCTCTACGTCATCGCGCCGGCCACCGCCCACACCCTGGCCCGCCTGGCGCTGGGGCTGGCGGACGACCTGGTCGCGGCGACGGCCCTGGCGACGCGCGCCCCGCTGCTCATCGCCCCGGCGATGAGCGACCTGATGTACGCCCACCCCACCGTCCAGGAGCACCTGGAGACGCTGCGCCGCCGCGGCGCCCACATCGTCGGCCCCGAGTACGGGCGCCTCGCCTCCGGCCGCGAGGGCCTGGGGCGGATGGCCGAGCCGGAGACGATCCTGCAGGAGATCCTGCGGCTGCTCAGCGAGCGGCCATGACTCCGTCGCAGGACGCGGCCGGGGCCGCACCGGCGGCCGCGGTCCCGCTCTGGGTCGCCCTGGACCTGCCGCTGCGCGCCGGGGACGTGGCCTTCACCTACCTGGCGCCGGCGCCGCTGCCGCCCGGCACGCCGGTGCTCGTGCCGTTCCGCACCCGCCTGCTCGCCGGGTACGTCCTCCCCGGGCCGCCGCAGGGAGCGGCCCCGCCGCCCCACCCGCTGCGGCCCGTCGCCGCCGTGCTGGCGGCGCAGCCGCTCCTCCCTCCCGACCTCCTCGAGCTGGCGCTGTGGATGGCGGAGCGTTACGTCTGCAGCGTGGGCGAAGCGCTCGCCGCCATGCTCCCCCCGCCGCTCGTGGACGTGCGCCTGCGGCCGGTGGCGCAGGGGAGCGCGGCCCTGCCGCGCCGCGCCCAGGCGGGGGCAGCGGGGTGGACGCCCACCGGCCTGCGCCGGGCCTTCGGCGGGCTGGCCGGCCTGCGGACCTTCCTGGAGGCCGGGGGCCGGCTCGAGGTGGTGCTCCCGCCGCCGGCCGGCCCGGTGCGCGGCGGGGGGCCCCAGGTGGCCCTCCACCCGTCGCTGTGGCCGGAGGAGGCGGAGCGTGCCCGGGTGGTGATCCTGGTGGGGCGGGAGCGCGAGGCGGTCACCGCCGCCGCGGTGGCCTCCGCGCTGCGCCGGGGGCGGCAGGCGCTGGTCCTCTGTGCCTCGGTGGCGGCAGCCGAGCGCATGGCCCGGCGCCTGGCCGCGCTCGGCCCGCTCCTCCTCCTGCACGGCGACCTCCCGCTCGAGGCGCGCGCGGCCCGCTGGCGGGCCGTGCCGGCGACCGCCGTGGTGGTCGGCACCCGTCACGCCGTCTTCGCGCCGCTGCCGCGCCTCGGGCTCATCGCCGTCGACGGCGAGGGGGAGAGCGGCCACGTCGAGGAGCGCGTGCCGCGCTACCGGACCCGCGACGTGGCCTGGATCCGCGCGCAGCAGGGAGAGACGGTCCTGCTGCTGGGCGACGAGGTCCCCTCCCTGGCTGCCGCCGCGCTGGCGGGGCGGCCGGGGGTGCACGTGATGCGCCTCCCGCAGCGGGCGCCGCGGGTCGTGGTCGTGGACCTGCGCCGGCACGCCCGGGCCTTCCTGACGGCGCCGCTCCTCGCCCACGCGCGGGGGGTGCTGGGAGCGGGCGGCCGCGTCCTCCTCTTCGTGGCGCGCCGCGGCTACGCCGACGGGCTCACCTGCGGGGAGTGCGGCGCGGACTGCCGCTGCCCGCAGTGCGCCATCCCCATAACCTTCGACGCGCGCGGTCGCGCCCTGCGGTGCCGGTACTGCCGGCGCACCATCCCGGCGCCGGCGACCTGTCCCGCCTGCGGGGCAGCGGCCCTCGCCCCGCGCGGGGCGGGGTCCCAGCGTGTGGCGCGGTGGGCACAGCGGGTCTTCGACGCGTCGGTGCACCGGCTCGACGCCGAGAGCGCCCCGACGCTGCCGCTGCGCCTGGCGGTCCTCGACCGGTTCCGGCGCGGCGGCGGGGTGCTGGTGGCCACGGTGGCGGCGCTGGAGCTCCCCGGCCTGACCGCCGACCTGGTCGGCGTGGTGCTGGCCGACGCGGCGCTGCGCCACGCCGACTACCGGGCCGTCGAGGAGGGCTTCCGGACGCTGTGGCGCGTCCGCGCCCTGGCGCGGGAGTGGTTCGTCGTGCAGACCTACCAGCCCGACGCCCCGGCCGTCGTCGCGCTGCGCCGCGGTGAGCTGGGGCGCTTCCTGCGCGAGGAGCTGCGTGCCCGCCGCGCCTTCGGGTACCCGCCCTTTGCCGAGCTGGTCACGGTGGAGGTGCGGGGGACGGCGGCGCGCGTGGACGCCGTGGCGGGACGCCTGGCGACGCTGCTGGCGGCTGCGGACGGCGACCTGGACGTCCTGGGACCGGCGCCGCTGCCGGGGCGGGAGGCGACGCGCGTGGTCATGGTGCGCGGCCGCCGCGGCGTGCCGCGCGCCCCGCTGCTGGCGGCCGCCCGCGCCGACCTGGACGGCCGCGTGCGGCTGGCGGTGGAGGTGGACGGACCGCCCCCGATGCGCTAACGCCGTGGGCCGGCACGGGTGCGCTAGCGCCGTGGGCCGGCACGCTCGCGCCCGTCGGGCTGCCGTGACAACCGGCAGAGGGGCTCGCTATGCTGGGAGCCGATGGCACGCGCCGCGACCGCCTCGACCGTCCTCGAGATCGTCACCGTGGACAGCCCGCGGGCGGCGATCCTGCGCCGCCGCGCCCGCCCCGTGGGCAAGGTGACGCCGGAAGTGCAGCGCCTCATCGACGCCATGATCGCCACCATGCGCGCGGCGGGGGGCGTGGGGCTGGCCGCGCCGCAGGTGGGGGACAGTCGGCGCGTGCTGGTGGCCGAGGTGGAGGACCGCCTCGTCGCCCTGGTCGACCCTGAGGTGCTCTCCGCCGAGGGTGAGGAGGTGGCGGTGGAGGGCTGCCTCTCCATCCCCGGCGTGGTGGCCCCGGTACGCCGGGCCCTCCACGTGGTCGTCCGCGGCAAGAACCGGCGCGGGCGCGGGGTGACGATCCACGCCGACGGCTACCTGGCGCGCGTCCTCCAGCACGAGATCGACCACCTGGACGGGATCCTCTTCCTCGACCGCGTGGAGGACCCGTCCACGATCACCCGCGTCGGGGAGGGCCAGGGGGCGGAGGCCTGATCGCGCCGCCCATGCCGCCCGAGGGCCCGCGCGTCCTCTTCCTGGGCTCGCCCGCCTTCGCGCTCCCCTCGCTGCGGGCGCTGCGTGCCGTCGTCCCCGTCGTCGGCGTCGTCACCCAGCCCGACCGCCCGGCCGGGCGCGGCCGGCGGCTCGAACCCACGCCGGTGGCCGCCTACGCGCGCCAGGCCGGCCTGCCGCTCTTCCAGCCGCTGCGCCTGCGCGCGCCCGAGACGCTGGCCGCCCTGCGCGCCACCCGTCCGGACCTGATCGTCACCGTGGCCTACGGGCGCATCGTCCCGCCCGAGCTCCTGGCGCTGCCTCCGCTCGGCGCCATCAACGCCCACCCCTCGCTGCTGCCCCGCTACCGCGGCGCCTCCCCGATCCAGCACGCCATCAAGCACGGGGAGCGGGAGACGGGCGTGACCATCCACTACCAGACGGAAGCCCTCGACGCGGGGGACATCATCCTGCAGGAACGCGTCCCCATCGCCCCGGACGACACCGCCGCCACGCTGGAGGCGCGCCTGGCCGAGGTGGCGGCGCGCCTGCTGGTGGAGGCGGTGCGCCTGATCGCCGAGGGGCGTGCGCCGCGCACCCCCCAGGACGAGTCCCAGGCCACCTACGTCGGCCGCCTCACCAAGGCGGACGGGCGCATCGACTGGACCCGGCCCGCTGCGGCCATCGCCAACCTGGTCCGGGCGATGGATCCCTGGCCGTCGGCGTACACCTGGCGGGAGGGGCGCCTGCTGAAGGTCTGGCGCGCCGAACCCGTCCCGGCGCCCCCCGATGCGCGGACGGAACCCGGCACGGTGCTGGCCGTCGAAGACGAAGGGATCCTGGTGGCCACGGGGGACGGGTACCTGCGCGTCCGGGAGGTCCAGCCGGAGGGCGGCCGGCGCATGGGCGCGGCCGAGTACGCCCGCGGGCACCCGGTGCGTGTCGGGGAGCGGTGGGGCGCGCCCGAGGGGGTGGCCCCCGAGGGAGTCTGGTAGAATCCAGGCGGGAGCCGCCCCGCAGGGACGGCACCCGGGAGGGATCAGCGATGCCGTTCGTCTACTATGACCCGACCTACATCTTGCTGCTGCCGGCGATCGCGCTGGCGCTGTACGCGCAGTACAAGGTGAGCAGCACCTTCAACCGGTACGCCCAGGTGCCCCTGCAGCGCGGGCTCACCGGCGCGGAGGTGGCCGCCGAGCTGCTGCGCCGACGGGGGCTTGGCCACGTGAGGATCGAGCCGGTGCACGGCCTGCTGGCCGACCACTACGACCCGCGCACGAAGACGCTGCGCCTCTCCCCCGCCGTCTACGGGAGCGCGTCGGTGGCCGCCGCCGGCGTCGCCGCCCACGAGGCCGGGCACGCCTTCCAGGACCGGGAGCGCTACGCGCCCCTGGCGCTGCGCTCGGCCATCGTGCCGGTGGCCCAGGTGGGGACGCCCGCCGCCTGGATCCTCTTCCTGCTCGGGCTGGTCCTGGGCGCGCCGCGCCTGGTGGACCTGGGGATCCTGATCTTCCTGGGCTACGTGCTCTTCGCCCTGGTGACGCTGCCGGTGGAGTTCAACGCCAGCAGCCGGGCGGTGGCTGTGCTGCAGGGCGAGGGGTTGGTCCTGCCGCAGGAGGCCGACGGCGTGCGCGCCGTGCTGAACGCCGCCGCGCTCACCTACGTCGCCGCCGCGGCCATGGCCGTGCTGCAGCTCGTCCGCTTGCTGGTCCTGCGGAGCGCGATGCGGGAGGAGTGACGGGCGCCGCCGACGCCCGCGAGACCATCTTTACCGTCCTGCGCCGCGTCGAGGCCGGGCAGGCCTACAGCACGGCGCTCCTCCACCACACCCTGGCGCGGACGCGCCACACCCCCGCCGACCGGGCCTTCATCACCGAGGTCGTGCTGGGGACGCTGCGGCAGCGCGGCCGCCTCGACCACGCGCTGAACGCCGTGCTGCCGCGGGGCCTCGCCACCCTCCCCGTGGCCATCCAGGTGATCCTGCGCCTGGGCCTCTACCAGCTCTGGTTCCTCGACCGGGTACCGGACGCGGCGGCCGTGGACACGAGCGTCGAGCTGGCCCGCCGCCACGGCCACCGCGGGACCGCGGGGCTGGTGAACGCCGTGCTGCGGCGCCTGGCCGCCGCCGGCGAGCCGCCGCCGCCCGACCCCGCCGCCGACCCGGCCGGCCACCTGGCCGTCGTGTACTCACACCCGCGCTGGCTGGTGGAGCGGTGGCTGCGCCGCTGGGGGTGGGAGGAGACGGCCAGGCTGTGCGCGGCTAACAACACCCCGCCGCCCTCCACGCTGCGCGTGAACCGGCTGCGGGCCACCCCCGACGAGGTGGCGGAGCGGCTGCGCGCCCGGGGCATGGCCGTCGCGCCGGGGGTGGTCCCCGAGGCGCTGCGCGTGCGCGGCCCGCTGGACGAGCGCCTCGACCTCTACCGGGACGGCCTGGTCACCATGCAGGACGAGGGGTCGATGGTGGTGGCGCGCGCCGTCGACCCGCGTCCGGGCGAGACGGTGCTGGACGCGGCCGCCGCGCCCGGCGGCAAGGCCACCCACCTGGCGGAGCTGATGGAGAACTGCGGACGGGTCATCGCCTGCGACGTCCAGCCGGGGCGGCTGCGGCTGGTGGCGCAGCAGGTGGCGCGCCTGGGGCTCGACATCGTGGAGGCCCACCACCTGGACGCCCGGGAGGCGGGGCGGCGCTTCGCCGGGGCGGCCGACCGCGTCCTGCTCGACGCGCCGTGCACGGGGACCGGCGTGGTGCGGCGGCGGCCGGAGATCCGCTGGCGCCTGCGCCCCTCGGCCCCGACGGAGATGGCCGCGCGCCAGGCCGCCCTCCTGGCCGGGGTCCGTGGCGCGGTGCGCCCGGGCGGGCGCCTGGTCTACGCGGTCTGCTCCCTCGAGCCGGAAGAGGGGCCGGAGGTCGTGGAGGGGTTCGTGCGCCGCTACCCGGCCTTCCGGGTGGAGGAGACCCGCACCCTGCTGCCGCACCGGGACGACACCGACGGCTTCTACCTGGCGGTGCTGGAGCGAACGGGGAGGGCGGCATAGGAGGGTCGCCGTGAGCCTGCTGGCCCGGCTGGAGCAACGGCTGGAGGAAGCGGTCGAGGGCTTCTTCTCGCGGCGCTTCAGCGGCCGCGTCCACCCGCTCGACCTGGCGCGCCGGCTGGCCCGCGCCGCCGAGGAGGGGCGTTTCGACGCCATCCACCACACCTACGCGCCCAACCGCTACGCGGTGGCGCTGCACCCGCGCGACTTCGCGCCCATGGCGGCGTGGCGCGAGGTGCTGGTCCAGGAGCTCGCCACCTACCTGCGCGAGCACCTGGACGAGGCCGGCTACCGCCTGACCGGGCCGCTGGCCATCACCGTGGAGCCGCGCGACGAGGTGGCTCCGGGGCAGATCCTGGTGCAGACACGGGTCGAGCAGGAGGTCCCTGGCGCCCGCCCAGCCGCGGGTGCGGCGGGCCCGACGGCGCAGCGCCCCGAGCCCGACGTGCGCGGCGCGTCGCCGGGCGCGCCGGAGCGGGAGGAGACGCAGGTCTTCACGGTGGCGCGGCCCCAGGCGCGCCTGGCGGTGGTGGCGGGTCCCGACGCCGGGATGGCGGTGCTGCTCCTCCCGGGCGTGACGGTGACCATCGGGCGGCGCGCCGAGTGCGACCTGGTGCTCACCGATCCCCTGGTCTCCCGCCAGCACGCCCGCGTCGAACCCGCGCCCGACAGGCGCGGCCACATCCTGGTCGACCTGGGCAGCACCAACGGCACGCGCGTGGAGGGCGAGCGGATCACGCGCCACCCCCTGCAGCCGGGCGACCGGTTCGTGGTGGGGCAGACCACCGTCGCCTACGAGCGCGACGTGGAGGGTTGAGTCCGGATCGTGGTCAAACTGTCCATATCGAGATGAACTGGGTCCGGACCCAGTCGTGTTCGGTCTCGGTGGGTCCCGGGCGCCCGGGTCTCGGCCCGTGATGGAGCTCGTCGTCTGGGCCGGGCGGTTCCTCCTGCTGGTCCTCCTCTACCTCTTCCTGGCGCAGGTCGTGCGCGCCGCGCTCCGCGACCTGCGGCCCCCAGCAGCCACGCCCGAGGCGCCGGCCGCCGGGGCGGGACTCCCGGAGAGGCCGCCGGCAGGGCTGCCCGAGGCGGCGGCCCGGCCGGTTGCAGCCTCGCCCGGTGCGGCCCTGCTCGAGGTGGTGGCCTCGCCGGGCACGCCCCCGCTCGGCCGGCGCTACCCGCTGCGAACCGGCCTCGTGATCGGCCGCGCGGCCACCAGCGACATCGCGCTCCCCGACCCCTTCGTCAGCACGACGCACGCCCGCTGTGTCGTGCGCAGCGGGCGCGTCTGGGTGGAAGACCTGGGCAGCCGCAACGGCACGCTGGTGAACGGGCATCGCATCGGCGGGCCGGTGGCGCTGCGGGCGGGCGACCGCCTGACCGTCGGGCGCGTCACCTTCCGCCTGGTGGCGGACGAGCAACAGGTGTCGACCGCAGAGGTGTGAGGGCGGTGGCACGCGCGCAGGAACGCCACCTGCTTCTCCTGGCCGTGCTGATCGCCGCCACCGGCCTCACCCTGGTACACCTGGCCCGCGGGACGGAGCACCCGTGGACCCCCGTGGGGATCGGCACGCTGGCGGTGAGTGGGTTCCTGGTCCCCCACCTGGTGCTGGCCGTCCGTCAGGGACGCGCGCCCACCGCGCCGCCCGTGCGCACGGATGACGGCAGCGAGCGCGGCGGAGGGCCCGACCCGCTCCTCCTGCCGCTGGCGGCCCTGCTCGTGGCGGTGGGTCTCCCCGCCATCTACCGGCTCGACCCCGTCCTGCTGCTGCGCCAGGCCCTGTGGGTGGTCTGCGGGCAGGCGCTGATGGTGGCCGTCCTGGTCGCCGTGGACGTGCGCGCGGTGGCGCGCTACCGCTACCTGGTCGGGGCGGCGGCGCTGCTGCTCCTGGCCGCCGCCGTCCTCTTCGGGGTGGAGGTGGCCGGGACCCGGCAATGGATCCGCGTCGGCCCGGTGACGGTGCAGCCCTCGGAGAGCGTGAAGGTGCTGCTCGTCCTCTTCGCGGCCGCCTACCTCTCGGAGAAGCGCCGCCTGGCCGGCGGCGCCTCGCTGCCGGCACGGTTCGCCGCCCCGCTTGGTGCCGTGGCCGCACTGGCCCTCCTGTTCCTCCTGGCGCAGCGCGACCTGGGCGCGGCCCTGCTGCTGGCCACCGTGACGCTGGCGTCGGTCTACGCCGCCACGGGGCGCACGCTGCCGGTGCTGGCAGGGTTCGTCGCCCTGGTGGCGGCCACCGCGGGGCTCGCCACGCTCTTTCCCCACGTGGCGCGGCGGCTGGTGGCGTGGCGCGACCCGTGGAGCGACCTGCAGGGGCTGGGCTACCAGGTGGTCCAGGCGCTGATCGCCCTGGGCAGCGGCGGCATCACCGGGACCGGGCCGGGACTCGGCCACCCCGACGTCCTGCCCGCGGCGGCCACCGACCTGATCTTTGCGGCGATCGGGGAGGAGCTGGGGCTGGCGGGCGCGCTCGCCGTGGTCTGCGCCACGCTGCTGCTGGCGGCCCGCACCTTCCGCACCGCGGCGCGGGCGCCGACGGCCCTGGAGGCGCTGCTGGCCGGCGGGCTGGGCACGGTCCTGGCCGCGCAGGCCGTCATGATCCTCGGCGGGATCCTGCGGCTGGTGCCGCTCACCGGCCTCCCCCTGCCCTTCGTCAGCTACGGGGGCAACGCCATGATCGTGAACCTGGTCATCGTGGGGCTGCTCCTGCGCGTTGGCGCGGCCGCGGGTGCGGGCGGCGATCCCGGCCTCCTCCGCCTGCGCGCACGGCTGCGGCGCCTCGGCATCGTGGCGGTGGGCGGGCTGGTGACCGTGGCGGTGGCGCTGGGGTGGTGGCAGGGGGTGCGCGGACCGGCGCTCGCGGCCCACCCCGCCAACCCCCGGCCGCTCCTGGCCGAGCGGGCGGTGGCCCGCGGTACTATCTACGACCGGCGGATGCGCCCGCTGGCGGTCACGGTGGGCGAGGGGGAGGCGCGGCGGCGCCGCTACCCGTCCGGGGCGCTCGCCGCCCACCCGGTGGGCTACGCCTCGCTGCGCTTCGGCAAGGCGGGCGTGGAGGCGGCGGAGGACGCCCACCTGCGCGGCCTCCCCTCGCGCGGTCTGCTGGCCGCCCTGGGCGTGCCGCTCCCCGCGCGCACCCGCCGCGGCGGCGATGTCGTGCTCGCCCTGGACCTCGAGGTGCAGCGCGCCGCCGCCGCCGCGCTGGGCGAGCGGGCTGGGGCGGTGGTGGTGCTCGACCCGCAGAGCGGTGCGGTACTGGCGGCGGTGAGCCGCCCCGCCTTCGACCCCAACGCCGTGGAGACGGACCTGCCGCGGTGGCGGGAGCGGGCCGACGCTCCGCTGCTCGACCGCGTCGCCCAGGGCCTCTACCCGCCGGGGTCCGCGTTCAAGGTGGTGACGATGGCCGCAGGGCTGGCGGCCGGAACGCTCACCCCCGAGACCACGGTCCACTGTCCCGGGAGCATCCTCCTGCGTGGCCGGCGCGTCACCGACCTGGGCGGGCGCGGCCACGGCACGGTCGACCTGGACGCGGCGCTGCGGCGCTCGTGCAACATCTACTTCATCCGGGCCGGCCTGGCCATGGGCGGGGCGGCGCTGCGGCGGACGGCTGCGGCGCTGGGCGTGGGACGCGCCCCGGCCTACGACCTGCCCGCGGCCGCCGGCCACCTCCCCAGCCTGCGGGAGCTGGCCGGGGAGGGGGTGGGGCAGGCGGCGTTCGGCCAGGGGAGCCTGCTGGTCTCACCGCTCCAGATGGCCCTGGTGAGTGCGGCGGTGGGCAACGGCGGGGTGCTCTACCGTCCCTTCCTGGTGGCGGCGCGCCGCAGGCCGGACGGGCGGGTGGTGTGGCGGGCGCAGCCGCAAGGGCGGCGGGTGCTGGACGCGCAGACGGCCGCCCTGGTGGCCCGGGCGATGGTGGAGGTCGTGCGCCGCGGCACCGGGCGGGCGGCGGCGCTCCCCGGCGTCGTGGTGGCCGGCAAGACGGGGACGGCCGACGCACCGGGCGGGGCGCCGCACGCCTGGTTCATCGCCTTCGCGCCGGCCGAGGCCCCGCGGGTGGCCGTGGCGGTGGTGGTGGAGCGGGGCGGCGCCGGTGGGGCGGTGGCGGCCCCGGTGGCGGCGCAGGTGGTGCGGGCGGCCCTCGCTGCCGCGCGGTAGGGTCGTCCGCCCCGTGTCCCGCCGCGCCGTGGAGGGTATGATGCGAGTAGGTTGCCGCCCGCGCCGGGCTGGAACCCTATCGGCCGTCCCCCGGTGACCGCACGGGACGGCGTGGACGTGGTCCCCAGATGATCGAGACCGGGCGCGTCGTCGCCGGCTACGAGATCCAGGAGCGCATCAGCGAGGGCGGGATGGCCACCGTCTACCGGGCCCGCCGCCTGCGCGACGGCCTCGTCTGCGCGCTGAAGGTCCTGCGCGACCAGTACGCCGCCGACGCCGAGTTCGTGGAGCGCTTCCAGCGGGAGGCGCGGGCCGTCCAGTCGCTCTCCCACCCGCACATGGTGCAGGTCTTCGAAAGCGGGCAGGCCCAGGGCGTCCACTTCATCGCCATGGAGTTCGTGGAGGGGCCCGACCTCAAGCGCTACCTGCGCGAGCGCGGGCCGCTCGCGCCGGCCGAGGCGGTGCGCATCGCCGTGCAGGTGTGCGAGGTCCTCGACTACGCCCACCGCCACGGCATCGTCCACCGGGACATCAAGCCGCAGAACATCCTGCTGGCGCCGGACGGGCAGGTGAAGGTGGCCGACTTCGGCATCGCCCGGGCGCTGGCGGCCGTCACCATCACCCAGACCGGCACGGTGCTGGGCTCGGTGCAGTACCTGGCCCCGGAGCAGGCGCGGGGGCAACCCGCCGGGCAGGCGGCCGACCTCTACGCCGTGGCCGTCGTCCTCTACGAGATGCTCACCGGGCAGCTCCCCTTCGACGGCGACAGCCCCATCGCCATCGCCCTGCGCCACATCCACGACGCCCCGCCGCCGCCGCGCCGCCTGAACCCCGCCATCCCGCCGTCCCTGGAGGGCGTGATCCTGCGCGGGATGGCCAAGCGGCCGGAGCACCGCTACCCCTCGGCGCGCGCCATGGCCACCGACCTCCTCGGGGAGACCGCCTTCTGGCGGGAGCCCCCGGGGGCATCAGCCGCCGAGGCCACCCTGGTCGCCCGGCCCCAGGGCACGGGCGGCCGGCGCCGCGACACCCGCCCTGCCCCGGCGGTGGCGCCCCGCAGCGGGCGCAGCGAGCGCCGCGGGCGCGACCGGCTGCGCGGCCGCGCCGATGCGGGGCGCACCTGGACCCCCGCCGTGGTCATGCTGGCCGTGGTCACCGTGGGCCTGCTCATCGGCGGGGTGTGGGCGACCTGGCGCACGGTGAGCGCCTACTTCAACGTGGCCGAGGTGGAGGTCCCGCGCTTCATCGGCCTGCCGCTCCCCGAGGCGCAGGCACGCGCCGCGGAGGCGCGGCTGGGGCTGGCAGTGCAGGGACGCGCCTACAGCGCGGAGGTCCCGAAGGACGCCGTCCTGTCCCAGGACCAGCCGCCCGGCAAGCGCGTGAAGGTGGGCCGGGTGGTCCAGGTGGTGGTGAGCCTGGGGCCCGAGCTCGTCACGGTGCCGGACGTCCAGGGGCAGGGGCTGCTGCAGGCGCGGCTGGCCATCGAGGACGCCCGCCTGCGCGTGGGGCAGATCGACGAGGCCTTCAGCGACGCCGTGCGGGGCGGGCTCATCATCACCCAGGACCCCGTGCCCGGGGCGCAGGTGCCGCGCGGGTCGGCGGTGGCCCTGGTGGTGAGCCGCGGCCCCGAGCTGGTGGAGGTGCCGCTGCTGGTCGGGCGCTCGCTGCGCGAGGCGCGCCGGCGGCTGGAGGACCTGGGGCTGATCCTGCGCCACGTGCGCCAGGCGGTGAGCCCCGACCTGGAGCCCGGGATCGTGGTCGACCAGGAACCGGCCGCCGGCACGAAGGTGCGGGCGGCCGAGGCGGAGGTCGTGCTGACGGTAAGCGTGCGCCCGGGCGCCGAGGGACGCCCCCCGGAGGCCCCGGTGGTGACGGTGGAGCGGCGGCCCACGCCTGCCCCCACCCAGGCCTCGCCGGGGGCGGAGCAGCCGACGCGCGACCCGCCGGGGACAAAGCGCACCGCCGTGCGGGTGGTGGTGCCGGAGGGGCCGGGGCCGCAGCGGGTGCGCATCGTCGTCATCGACCAGGAGGGCGTGCGCACCGCCTACCAGCGCGAGCACGAGGCCGGGGAGCGCGTGAACGTGCTGGTGCGCAGCCGCGGCTACACCATCATCCAGATCTACCTCGACAACCGCCTGGTCCAGGAGATCCGCCCCTGAAGCCGGCGCGCCACCGGGCCGGGCCGGACGAGATCCGCATCGCCGCCAGCGTCCTTGCCGCCGACTTCGCCCACCTGGGCGCGGCGGCGCGCGCCGCGGAGCGGGGCGGGGCCGACTTCCTGCACGTGGACGTCATGGACGGGCGCTTCGTCCCGCCCATCACCATGGGCCCCGTGGTGATGCGCGGCCTGCGGGCCTCGAGTGACCTCCCCCTCGACGTCCACCTGATGGTGGTCGAGCCCGAGCGCCACCTCGACGCCTTCATCGACGCCGGGGCCGCCCGCATCGCCGTGCACGTGGAGGCGACGGCCCACCTGCACCGCACGCTGGCGGCCATCCGCGAGCGCGGGGCCGAGGCGGTGGCCGCCCTCAACCCGGCCACGCCGCTCGAGATGGTGGCCTGGGTGCTGGACGACCTGGATGGCGTGCTGGTGATGAGCGTGAACCCCGGCTACGCCGGGCAGCGCTTCCTGCCGGGGACGCTGGAGCGGCTGCGGCGCCTGCGGGCGCTGGTGGGGGCGCGGTCGGTCACGCTGGCCGTGGACGGCGGGGTGAACGAGGAGACCGCCCCCCAGGCGGTGGCGGCGGGGGCGCGGCTGCTGGTGGCGGCCTCGGCGGTCTTCGAAGGCGAAGGCGGGATCGAGGCGTCGCTCGCCCGTCTGCGTGCCGCCGCGCAGCGGGGCCTGGCGCAGCCGTGAGCCCGGGTGAACCGCGTCCCGTCCTGCTGCTGACGAGTCCCGACTGCCTGCGCCACGACCCGGGACCCGTCCACCCGGAGCGGCCCGACCGGCTGCGGGCGATCCTCGACGCCCTGGAGCGCCGCGGCCTCGGCGAGGCGCTCCAGCGCCCCGAGGTTGTCCCGGTGGACCGCGCCCTGCTGGAGGCGGTACACGACCCCGGGTACCTGCGCACGGTGGAGCGGGCGGTGGCCGCCGGCGGCGGGCCCCTCGACCCCGACACGGTCGTGGGCCCGGGGTCCCTGGAGGCGGCGCTGGCGGCCGCGGGAGCGGCGGTGCAGGGGGCCGAGGCGGTGGCGCGGGGCGACGCGCGGGCCGCCTTCGCGGCGGTGCGGCCGCCCGGCCACCACGCCCGTCCGGCGGCGGCGATGGGGTTCTGCCTCTTCAACAACGCCGCGCTGGCGGCCGTGGCCGCGCGCGACCGCGCGGGAGCCCGCCGCATCCTCCTGGTCGACTGGGACGTCCACCACGGCAACGGCACGCAGGAGTGCTTCGAGCGGGACCCCACCGTGCTGTACGTCTCGCTCCACCAGGAGGGGTGGTATCCGGGGACGGGGGCGTGGGACGAGGTGGGGAGCGGCGACGGAGAGGGGTTCACCCTGAACGTGCCGCTCCCGCCCCAGACCGGGGACGAGGGCTACGCGCTGGTCTTCGAGGAGGTGGTCGTCCCGCTGGCGCGCGCCTTCGCCCCCGACCTGGTCCTCCTCTCCGCCGGCTACGACCCGCACCACGCCGACCCCCTCGGCGGCATGGTGATGACCGCCGGAGGGTTCCGGCGCCTGGCCACCCTGCTCCTGGACGCGGCGGCGGGCAGCCGCGGCGTGGCCGCCGTCCTGGAGGGCGGGTACGCCCTGGAGGCGCTGGGAGTCTGTGTGGTGGCGACGTTGGAAGCCCTCACCGGGCGATCCGCCGACCCCCCGATCCCGGAGGAGCGCCCGCCCGAACTCTCCTACGCGGTGATCCGCGAGCGCGTCCGTCGGGCGCGTTCGGTGGCGCTCAACTACTGGCGGATCTGAGACCGGCCACCGCAACCCGCGTCGCCTGACAATTCCGGCGGCGCGTGGGCTGGCGATCCCCGGGGGCAGCGCGATGGCGCGCCACTGCCGGCGCGCCCGGTCCGCCCGCGCGCGTCCTGCGCCGGATCCCAGGCGGGACGCCGCTTCCGGCCGCCCCCGGCGCTTGCCCTCCCGCGGCAGGGAGAGGAAACTGGATACACATGCCGAATAGGGTGGGCTGTCCCTGGACAGCACATCGGAGGGTGGGCCGACCATGAGTGAGGAGCGCGAGGAGCCCCGGGGAGAGGTCGTCGACCTCGCCGGAGCCCTGCCGCACCTGCAGGAGCGTCAGATCGTCCGCGGCACCGTGGTGCGCGTGGACACGGAGGGCGTCCTGGTGGACGTGGGCGCCAAGTCGGAGGGGATCATCCCGCCCAAGGAGCTCTCGCGGCGCGGGGAGGGGCTCGAGGAGGTCAGCGTCGGCGACGCCATCGACGTCATGGTGATGCGCGTCGAGGGCGACGAGGGCAACATCATCCTGAGCAAGCGGCGGGCCGACTTCCACCGCGCCTGGGAGCGGGTCATCGAGGCGCACCAGAGCGGGCGCATCATCCACGCCATGGTGGTGGACAAGGTCAAGGGGGGGCTGGTGGTCGACCTGGGCCTGCGCGGCTTCGTGCCCGGCTCGCACGTCGACCTCAGCCAGGCGAAGGGGCGCCGCTTCGAGTGGTTCGTCGGCCAGTCCATCCCCCTCAAGGTCATCGAGGTGGAGCGCGGCAAGGGCCGGGTGATCCTCTCCCACCGCCTGGCCGTGGAGGAGGAGCGCCGCCGCCGCAAGGAGGAGCTGCTGCAGACGCTGGAGGAGGGGCAGATCGTCGAGGGGACGGTGAAGCGCATCACCGACTTCGGCGCCTTCGTCGACCTGGGCGGGGTGGACGCGCTCCTGCCCATCAGCGAGATGGCCTGGACCTACATCAAGCACCCCTCCGAGGTGGTGCGCCGCAACCAGCACCTGCGCCTGATGGTCCTGCGCGTGGACCGGGAGGCGGGCAAGATCTCACTGGGGCTGAAGCAGGTGCTGGACGACCCCTGGCAGGAGGTCCTAGGCAAGCACTACGTCGGCGAGACGGTGCGCGGCAAGATCGTGCGCCTGGTGGCGTCCGGGGCTTTCATGCGGCTGCGCGACGTCGACGCCTTCATCCCCATCTCGGAGCTGGCGGAGCGCCGGGTGGCCAAGGTGGAGGACGCGGTGCAGCCGGGACAGACGGTGGAGGCGGTGATCATCGAGATCCGGCCGGAGGAGCGGCGCATGATCGCCAGCCTGCGCCGCGCCGCCCGGGAGCGCGAGCGCCGGCGGGTCAAGGAGTACATGCAGCAGCAGGACGAGGGCCGGGTGACGATCGGCGACATCGCCGGCAACCTGCTGCGCCAGGTCGTCTCCCCGCGCGCGGGCGGGCGCGGGGGCGTGGAGCCGGCCTCCGAGCACGAAGCGGCCTCCGGGCCGCACGAGCCGCCGGACGAGCCCGGGGAGGAGCGCTAGGCTCTCGGCCCGCGACTCCCCGGCCGTGGTACAATGAAGTGTCGTCCGGGGAGTGGCGCAGCTTGGTGTAGCGCGCAGCGTTCGGGACGCTGAGGCCGGGGGTTCAAATCCCCCCTCCCCGACCACCCTCAACGCGGATCCGCAGGATCTGCGTCCGGCTCCTCCTTCTCTGCCCAGGGTCCGCTCCCAGGCGCTATAGTGGAAGTCTGCCCAGGGTCCGCTCCCAGGCGCTATAGTGGACCCACTGGGTCGGCCTGATGACCCGGAGAGAGGAGCCCGCCCATGCGCATCCCCCTGCTCGTCCTCCTGGCCCCCGTCGCCGTCGTCCTGGCCGCGCCCGCGTGGCTGCCCGTCGCCGCCCAGGCGCCGAGCACCATCCTCCCCGGTCAGGCCATCGGACCGTTCCAGGTGGGCATGCCGATCGATCAGGCCCGCCCCCTGATGGACCAGTACGGCCGCGTCGAGCCGCTGGAAGCGGCGGACGTGCACGGGTTCTGCAACCCCGAGGCGAGCGTGGGGGTCTGCGTCCTGGACCGGTACCAGCGGATCGGCCTGGACACGCCGGGCACCGTGGTGATGGTGCTGACCGACGACCCGCGCTTCACCACCGAGCCGGGCGGACACAAGGCCGGCGGCCCGCTCGCCGACTTCCTGCGCACCTTCGGGGTGTACACCAGCAGCGCCGGGCCGCAGCCCGCCGAGGTGCGCTGGGACCCGCGCGGGCTCGTGGTCTTCGTCGGCGCGACGCAGAACGGGCTGACGGCCCAGGCGGTCGGCGTCTTCCGCCCGCGGTGACCGGCCCCGCCGCTGCACCCGGGACGTGACGACCCGCGCCGATCCCGGCCGGGACGCTCCGACGGGCCTCCCGGCCCGAGACCCGGGCGACGCGGGCCGCCCGGGAGCGCCGCAGCCCGCAGCGCCCGGCCGTCCGCCCGCCGGGCCGCACGGGAGCGCGGATCAGGGGCTGCAGGAGGCGGAGGCCGGGCGCGGCATGGCGGAGGCCGCGCGCGACGTGGCGGAGGCCGCGCAGGCCCGACTGACGCTGGTCGCGCGCGCCGGCGCGCTCATCGCCGAAGCCCGTCACCCGGTCGAGGCGTTGCGGCGCCTGGTACGGACCGCCGTCCCCGCGCTGGCGGACATCGCCGTCGCCTACCGCCTGGGGGAGCGGGGCACCCTGCGCCCCGTGGCCGGCGCCTACGCCGATCCGGCGCACCGACGGCTGGCGCGCGCCCTCCAGACCACCATCCCCCTGGACGCCCTGCCGGGAGTGCACCCGGTGGCGGAGGCGATCCGCACGGCGCGCCCCGTCGTCCTGCCGTCCGTCGGCGAGGCGGTCCTGCGCGCCGTCGCCCTGGACGAGGCGCACCTGGCGGCGCTGCGCGCGTTCGGCCTCACCTCGGGCGTGATCCTCCCCCTGCTGGGCCGCGAGCGAGTCCTGGGGGCGCTGGTCTTCGCCGCCGCGGGGTCGGGACGCCACTACGGCGAGGCCGACCTGCCGCCGTTCGAGATCCTGGCCAGGCAGTGCGCCGCTGCCGTGGAGCAGGCCGCGCTCTTCGCCCGCGAGCACCGCATCGCGGCGACGATGCAGCGGGCCTCGCTCCCGCGGGACCTGCCCATCGTCCCCGGCGTGGAGCTCTCCGCCTCCTACCGTCCGGCCACCCGCGAGGCCGAGGTGGGCGGAGACTGGTACGACGCCTTCCGCCTCCCGGACGGGCGCCTCGCCCTCTCCCTGGGGGACGTCGCCGGCCGCGGGCTCCGCGCCGCGGTGGCCATGGGGCAGGTGCGCCCGGCCCTGCGCGTCGCGGCGTTGGAGGGGGCCTCTCCCGCTGCGGTGCTCAACCGGGTCAGCCACCTCCTGCAGCTCGATGGACAGGAGGAGATGGCCTCGGCCATCTTCGCGATCTTCGACCCCGTGACCCTGGCCTTCACCTATGCCACGGCCGGCCATCCTCCCCCGCTGCTCGGGCGGCCAGACGGCCGCGTCGAGGTCCTCCCGCACGGGGGACCGCCGCTCGGCATCTGGTGCGCGGAGGGGTACGCCGACACC
The DNA here is from genome assembly GCA_031081585.1 of Armatimonadota bacterium. Classification (NCBI taxonomy): domain Bacteria; kingdom Bacillati; phylum Armatimonadota; species Armatimonadota bacterium. Next base: position 42,855 of record JAVHLY010000011.1, on the reverse strand, counting down.
ACGGTGACGCTCGCCCCCGGGGAGCTCCTCGTGCTCTACACTGACGGGCTGGTGGAGGCCACGCGCAACCTCACCGAGGGGCTGCGGCGGCTGATGGGGGTGGTCGGCGACCAGGCGCGCGCACCCGGCGGGCAGGCCGCTGCGGCCATCCAGCACGCCCTCCTCCGTCACGAGGAGGCGCGCGACGACGTCGCGGTGGTCGTCCTGCGCGTGCAGCCCATCGTCCTCGACGGCCTCCGCCTCACCCTCCCGGCCAAGCCGTCCGCCGTCCGCATCGCCCGGCAGGCCGTCAGCCGGCTGGCCGCCGAGGCCGGGCTGGACCGGCGGCAGATGTTGGGGGTGCAGGTGGCCGTCTCGGAGGCGGTGAGCAACATCATCGAGCACGCCTACGGCCCGGCGGGCGGGCCCATCCACCTGCGTGCGTCCCTGGCCGAGGGGCTCTTGACCGTGGAGGTGCGGGACGTGGGGCGATGGCGCACGCCCCGCGAGGAGGGCCGCGGTCGGGGGCTTGCCTTGATGCGGGCACTGGCGGACCGCGTCACCATCGAGCGGGGGGAGACCGGCACGACGGTGCGGGTCGACATCGCGCTCACGGGCGCGGGCGCCCGTCCTGCGGACCCTTGACGGAGGGAGGGTCGGAAGGTACCTGGAGGGGTGGAAGACCGCGCAGGGGGTGAGCGGGATGCCCGCCGTGCAGGGAGGGTTTACCAGCACGTTCGTCGAGGGGATTCCCCTGGTGGAGGTGCGCGGCGACCTCGACCTGACCAACGTGCGGGAGTTCGAGCGAGTCCTGGAGCGGGCCGCCCGCACCGACCGCCACGGCGTCATCGTCTCGCTGGCCGGGACGGCCTACTTCGACAGCAAGGGCGTGCACGCGCTCCTGCGCTTTGCCGAGCGGCTGGCCACTACCCGGCAGCGCCTGATGGTCGTCGCCCCGCGCGGCGAGTCGGCCCGGCGCATCCTGGAGATCGCCGGCGTAGTCGAGCTCATGCCCATCTACGAGTCGGTCCAGGCGGCCCTCGGCTCGGTCCACCACCAGTTCCCTGACCGATAGCGCGCCACTACGGTCGGCCGTTACCTCCTATCCAGCTGGCCGCGGGGGACTGGCGACCGCCCGCAGCGGGAGTCTCACGGCGCCGGGCCGCGTCCCGGCGCTCCCAGCCCCGCCGCTGCACGGATCAGGTCGATCGCCCGCATGTTCTGGACGGCCTCCTCCGGAGGGAAGCGCGGGGGAAGGCCGTCGAGCGCGCAGGCGGTGAAGTGCTCGACCATGCGCACGTACTGGTTGGTCCCCGAAATCTCGATGGGCATCCCCTCGTCGCCTCGGCGCAGGTGGACCACCGTGGGCTCTTCTTCCGGCTGGAAGGGGCGCGCCAGCGTGATCGTGCCCTCCTCCCCGACGACCTCCACACTCTGGCGGTAGGGTGCGCGCAGCCCGCAGTCCACCTGGGCCGCCGCGCCACCCGGGAAGCCCAGCAGGGCGGCCAGGCGCACGTCCACGTCGCCCTCCACCTGCGCCGCCGCCCGGGCCCACACCGGCTCGCCCAGCACTAGGCGGCTCGCGTTCACCCCGTAGCACCCCACGTCCATGAGCCCGCCGCCGCCCAGGTCGGCGCGCAGCCGGATGTCGTCGGGGCTGTGCACGGTGAAGGTGAAGGCCGCCCGCACCAGCCACGGCCGGCCGACGGCGCCCTCGCGCACCAGCGCGACCATCCGCTCCACCTGCGGGTGGAAGCGGTACATGAAGGCCTCCAGCAGGACCCGTCTCGCTGTCCGCGCCGCGTCGGCCATCGCCTGGGCCTCCCGGGCGTCGAGGGCGAGCGGCTTCTCGCACAGGACGTGCTTGCCGGCGTCGAGGGCCCGGGTCGTCCAGGGGGCGTGGAGGCTGTTGGGGAGCGGGTTGTAGACAGCGTCCACCTCGGGGTCGTCGAGGAGGGCCTGGTAGCCGGCGTGGACCCGGGGGATGGCGAAGCGGTCGGCCACCTCGCGGGCCCGGGTCGGGTCGCGGCTGGCCACGGCCACGACGGCGCAGCGCGGGGTGCGCAGAATGGCCGGGATCACCCGGCGCACCCCGATGCGTGCGGTGCTGAGGATGCCCCAGCGCAGGGTCACGCTACGTCGTGAGGAGCAGGCCCAGGAGGTGGAAGCCGACGACCAGCAGGTAGACGAGCGCTGTGGCCCGCACCATCACCAGCACGCGCCCCGCCCGGCCGCCCTGCCAGACCAGCAGGAGCAGCCCACCGGCCAGCAGGCCGAGCGCCGTGAACTTGGCCACGGCCGGCCAGGGGGTGAGCAGGATGGGCCGCAGCAGGACGTTGGCCTCCTCGACGCCGCGCTCGACCGCCGTGTAGGTGAAGAGCAGGTCGAGTGCGTTCGCCAGGAGCAACGCCCAGTACCAGCGCCAGATCCGGCGCAGGATCTCCGGCCGCGCCATCGCCACCCTCGACTCTGATTGGGGAAGCCGAGGTTAGCTTTTCCCGGGCGTGCCGGCCATCCCTTCTGCCCTTCGACGGATCCGCGGATGCGTCGGATGGAGGCGGAGGTGGTGCCGCAGCTGCCTGTGGCCGCGCCTGGCTGGAGCCGCGCACAGCGGTCGGGGAACCGCAGCGGCCAGGGAGCGGCCGGCCCGCCCCCGAACCTAGCAGGGCCGGATTCACACAGCGCCGGATCCTGAGAGGAGCGTCCCGATCGCATCCGCCGTGTCCGCCGCCCCTCCGCACCGCCTCACCGTGGCCATGGTCACGGAGTCCTACGTCCCACGCGTGAGCGGGGTCGTGCACGCCGTGCGCTCGCTCACCGCCGCCTTGCGGGCCACCGGTCACCGCGTCCTCGTGGTGGCCCCGCGCTACCCCGGCCACACCGACACCGAGCCGGACGTGCTGCGGTTGCCGTCCTTCCTGCCGCCGGGGCAGCCGGACTTCCCCCTGGCCCTGCCGGCCCGCCGGCGGGTGGCCCGGACCCTGGCCGCCGCCGGGGTGGCGGTGGTGCACGCGCACTCGCCCTTCATCGTCGGCCGGCTGGCGCTGGGGGTGGCGCGGCGGCTGCGCGCGCCGGTCGTCTTCACCCACCACACCCTCTACCACGAGTACGTCCACTACGTGCCGTGGGTGCACCCGGCGCTCAGCCGCCGCCTCGTGCTGCGCTACACGGCGGCCTTCGCCCGGCGCTGCCACCACATCATCGCCCCGTCGCGCTACGTGGCCGACCTCCTCCGCGCCCAGGGCGTCGGGACGCCGGTCACCGTGATGCCGTCGTCCGGGGTGGACGTGGAGGCCATCGGCGCCATCGACCGGGCGGCGGCACGGGCGCGGCTCGCCCCAGGCTGGGCCCCGCTCCTCGTCACCGTCAGCCGGCTGGCCCCGGAGAAGTCGGTGGAGCAGGTGCTGCGCGCCTTCCGGCAGGTTGTCGACGGGCAGGAGGCGTATCTGCTCATTGTCGGCGACGGCCCCAGCCGGGGCGGGCTCGAGGCGCTGGCTGCCGACCTGGCGCTGGGCGGGCGCGTCCGCTTCACCGGCGCCCTGCCGCACGAGGAGGCCCTGGCGGCGATGGCCGCGGCCGACCTCTTCGTCTTTGCGTCCCAGACCGAGACGCAGGGCCTCGTGCTGGTGGAGGCGATGGCCGCGGGTACGCCGGTCGTGGCGGTCGCGCGCGGCGGCGCCCCCGAGGTGGTGACGTACGGGGTGACCGGGCTCGTGGTGGAGCCCGACCCCGCGGCGCTGGCCGCGGCCGTGCGGGGCCTGCTGGCCGACCCCGAGCGGCGCGCGCAGATGGGGGCCCGCGCGCGGGAGGCCGCGCGGGCCTATGCCACGCCGGCCGTGGCCGCCCGGCTGGCGGCGCTCTACGAGGAGGTCCTGAGGCGCACGCGCGTCGACGCGCCCCACCGTTCCTAGGTCGCCGCTCCACAGGAGCGGCGGCCGCCGTCGCAGCAGGGGCGCCCGCCCCGCCGGGCCGACAAGCGCGGGCGGGCGAGGAGGAGGCCGGGATGTACCTGAAGCGCCTCGAGCTCGCGGGGTTCAAGACCTTCGCCGACCGCACGGTGGTCGAGTTCTCCCCCGGGATCACCGCCATCGTCGGCCCCAACGGCAGCGGCAAGAGCAACCTGCAGGACGCGGTGCGCTGGGCCCTCGGGGAGCCCAACGTGCGGGCGCTGCGCGGGGCCCGCACCGAGGACATCATCTTCGCCGGCAGCGAGGGGCGGCGCGCCCACGGCCTGGCCGAGGTCACCCTCACCCTGGACAACGCCGACCGGGCGCTGCCCCTCGACTTCAGCGAGATCAGCGTCACGCGCCGCGCCACCCGGGGCGGGGAGAGCGAGTTCCTGCTCAACCGCGTCCCCTGCCGCCTGCGGGACATCCAGATGCTCTTCCTGGGGACGGGGCTGGGCGGGCGCTCCTACGCCATGGTGGGCCAGGGCGAGGTGGACGCCGTCCTCAACGCCTCCCCCCAGGAGCGGCGCCTGTGGCTGGAGGAGGCGGCCGGCCTGGCCCGCTACAAGCGCCGCCGCGCCGAGAGCCTGCGGCGGCTGGAGCACGCCGCCCAGCACCTGCAGCGCCTCGGCGACCTGCTCGGGGAGCTGCGGGCACAGCACGCCCACCTGGCCGAGCAGGCCGCGGCGGCGCGGCAGTACCGGGACTACACCGCGGAGATCGCCGCCCTGGAGCAGGGGCTCCTCGCCGACGAGGGACGCCGGCTGCAACAGGCGCAGCGGCGCCTGGCCGCCCAGGTCGCCTCGGCTCGGACCCGCCTGGACGAGGTCACCGCCCGCGCGGCGCAGGCGCTCAAGGCGGCCGAGGCGCTGGCCGCCCGTCGCGAGGTGCTGGCCCGCCAGTGGGAGGCGCTGCAGCAGGAGCGGTTGACGCTGACGGAACACCGCGCGGCGGCAGACGCGGGCGTGGAGCGCGCCCGCCGGCGCCTGGAGGAGCAGCAGCGCGAGGAATCGCGCCTGCGGGCCGAGGCGGCCCAGGCGGCCGAGGAGCTGGCCCAGGTCGAGGAGGCGCTGGCGGCGCTCGAGCACGCCCGAGGGGAGGCGGAGCGCGCCGCCGAGGCGCTGCGCGCCCAGCTCTCCTCCCGTCCCGGTACGCCGGAGATGGGCGGGACTCCCGGCGGCGGGATGACGGGCGACCCCATCGGGGCGCAGCTGTCGGTACTGGCCCCGGGGGAGCCCGGAGCTCCCGACCTGCGGCCAGCGCTGCGACGGGCGGTGGAGGAGGCGCAGGCCCGCCGTGAGGCGGCGGTCCAGCGGCAGCGCCAGGCCGCTGAGCGGCTGGCGGCGGCGGACGCCGCCCTGGAGGCGCTCGCGCGCCAGGCCGAGGCGGCCCTGGAGCGGCTCCGGCGGGCCGAAGCGCGGGCGGCGCAGGCCGCCGACGCGGAAGGCGCGGCGGCAGAGCGCCTGCATCACGCGGAGGAGTACCTGGCCGCCGCCCGCACGGCGCGGGCGGCGCGGGAGGCGGCACGGGCAGAGGCGGAGGCGGCGCTGCGGGCCGCGGAGGCCCGGTCGCGGGCGGCCGAGGTGGCGGTGGAGCGCCTGGAGTCGCGCCTCCAGGCGCTGCAGGAGGCGGGCCCGACCGGTGCAGAGGGCGAGGCCCGTGCCCTGCTGCAGGCGATGGACGAGGTCACCCGCGCGGGGCTCCTCGGGCTGTTGGCCGAGCAGGTGACGGTGGACGCCCGGGCGCGGGCGGCGGTGGAGGCCGTGCTGGGCCCGCGCCTCTTCGCTCTGATGACCGCCGACTTCGCCGCCGCCGCGCCCGCCGTGGCCGCCGCACGCCGCGTGGGGGTGAACGCGACCTTCCTGCCGCTCGCCGATCTGCGCCCTCGGTCCGCCGATGTGCACCCTCAGACGACCACCAGTGAGCTTCCTCAGGTGTCCGGCCTGCTGGGCCCGGCGGTGGCCTTCGTCAGCGCCCCGCCACCGGCGGACCGCGCCGTGGCTGCGCTGCTCGGCGACGCCCTGATCGCCGAGACGCTGGACGCTGCACGAATCGTCCGCCGGCAGTGGCCCGGTCCCGTGGCCACGGTGGCCGGCGAGGTCCTCTGGCCCGACGGGGCCGTCACCGTGAGCGGTGGGGCCGCAGTCGACGCCTCGCCGCCGGGCCGGCAGGACCTCCCGGGCCGGCAGGGTGTCCCGGGCCGGCGGGACCTCCTGGGCCGGCAGGACCTGCTGGCCGAAGCGGAGCGGGAGCTCGCGCAGGCACGCGCGGCGTACGCGGATGCGGAAGCCGCGCGCGGGGCCGCCGTGCGGGCCCTGGAGGATGCCGCGGCAGCACTCTCTGCAGCCGATCAGGAGGTGGCGGCGCTGGAGCGGGAGGTGGCGGAGGCGGCCGCCCACCTGGAGGCGGTCCGGCGCGAGCGCGCGCACCTGCCCTCCGCAGCCGCAGAGGCCCGCAGCGACGCGCAGGGCCTGCAGGCGCAGGTCGAGGAGGTGCGTCGCACGCGTGCGGCGCTGGCCGACGAGGTCGCCGCTGCCGGAGAGGAGGCGGCGGCCGCCGCCGAGGCCCTGGCGGTGGCAGAGCGGGCCCTGGACGCGGCGGAGCGGGCGGTGGAGCAGGACCGGGCCCACGTCGAGCGCCTGCGGCTGCGCCTGGCCGAGCTGGAGGCCCGGCTGGAGGGGCTCCGCCAGCGGCGCGAGGACTTCACCCGCGCGCGCGAGACCCTGGCCCGTCGCCACGCCAGACTGCTGGAGGGAGCGGGCCTGCTGGCCGAGAGCAGCCGCGACCTGGCCGCCGAGCTGGCCGAGGTGGAGCGCGGCCGCGACGAGCTCGTCGCCGGGGCCGAGGCGCTGCGCATGCGCCTCGAGGCGCTCGAGGCGGAGCGGGCGGAGGCGGCCTCCGCCCAGGCGGCCGCCCAGGAGACTGTGAAGGGGCTCGAAGCGGAGGTGCACGAAGCGGAGGGGGCCCTCCACCGCCTGGAGGTGCGCGCCGCCCAGGCCGCGGCGGAGTGGGAGACGCTCCTGCGCCGCGTGCGCGAGGACCTCGGCACGACGTGGGAGGCGGTGGCGGACGTGCGCCTGCCGCTGCCGCGGGAGGAGGCGCAGGGGCGGCTCGAGGCGCTGCGCGGGCTCGTGGCGGCCCTCGGCGCCGTGAACCTGCGGGCCATCGAGGAGCAGGAGCAGCTGGCCGCGCGCATCGCCGTGCTCGAAGGGCAGGTGGACGACCTGCACGAAGCGCGCGCCACCCTCCTGCGCCTGGTGGCCCACCTGGACGGGGTGCTGCGGGTGCGCTTCCGGGAGACCTTCGAGGCGGTCTCCGCCGAGTTCGGGCGCCTCTTCGTGCGCCTCTTCGAGGGCGGCGAAGCCCGCCTCGAGCTCGTGCAGCCCGCAGACCCCGAGGGGGCAGAGGGGACGGAGGGGAGCGCCGAGCCGGGGCTCGAGGTGGTCGTGCGCCTCCCCGGCAAGGCGATGCGGCCGCTGGGGATGCTCTCCGGCGGGGAGCGCGTGCTGGTGGCGCTCAGCCTGCTGTTCGCCATGCTGCGCGTCCACCCGAGCCCGTTCTGCGTCTTCGACGAGGTCGAGGCCGCGCTCGACGACGCCAACACCCGCCGCTTCACCACGCTGCTGCGCGACCTGGCCGAGCGCACCCAGATCGTCATCATCACCCACAACAAGGGGACGATGGAGGTCGCCGACGTGCTGTACGGGGTGACGATGCAGGAGCCCGGCGTCTCCACCGTGCTCTCGGTGCGCCTGAGCGACCGTCCGACGGCGCCGGCGCTGGCCGGCTGACGCGGCACGCCCGCAGCGCGCGAAGGGACACGCCCTCAGGGACCTGAGCGATGGCGGAGACCGGGCGGGGGTGGTGGCAGCGGCTGCGCGAGGGGCTGGGGCGGACGCGGGAGCAGCTCGCCGCCTCCCTCGACGCCCTGGTGGGGCGCCCCGTCGACGCACGCACCCTCGAGGCGGTGGAGGAGGCGCTGATCCTCGCCGACGTCGGCGCGGCCACCGCCGCACACATCGTCGACCGCCTGCGCGCGGGCCGCGGACTGCGCACCGCCGCGGACGTGCGGGCGGCGCTGCGGCAGGCCCTGCGCGAGCTCCTCGGCCCGCCCGTCCCCCTGCGCACCGAGCCCCCGCCCGCCGTCATCCTCGTCCTGGGCGTGAACGGCACGGGGAAGACCACCACCATCGGCAAGCTGGCATGGCGGTTGCGCGCCGAGGGGAAGCGCGTCCTCCTGGGCGCAGCCGACACCTTCCGCGCCGCGGCCGCCGAACAGCTGTCCCGCTGGGGCGCGCGGGTGGGCGCCGAGGTGGTGGCGCACCGCCCGGGCGGCGACCCCGGGGCGGTGGTCTTCGACACGCTGGAGGCGGCGCGCGCCCGTGGGGCCGACGTGGCGCTCATCGACACCGCCGGCCGGCTCCACACCAAGGTCAACCTGATGGAGGAGCTGCGCAAGATCGACCGGATCGTCCGCCGCGCCGACCCTCCGGCGGTGGAGCGCCTCCTGGTGCTGGACGCCACCACCGGGCAGAACGCGCTGAGCCAGGCCCGTCTCTTCCACGAGGCGGTGGAGGTGACGGGGATCGCCCTCACCAAGGTGGACGGAACCGCCAGAGGGGGGATCGTGCTGGCCATCGCCCGCGAGCTGGGCCTGCCGGTGAAGCTACTCGGGACGGGGGAAGGGGTGGAGGACCTGGTCCCCTTCGACCCCGACGCCTTCGTCGACGCCCTGGTGCCGCCCGCGGAGGCGCTGTAGCGCCGTTTTCTGCAGGCCATCGCACTCCTCCCGTTGACCGTGCCCGTGCGGTCGGGTATGCTCGAAAGAGGAGTTTGTCAAGTTAAGTACCTTTACATAATCGGGTCGAAACTGGGTCGAGGGGACGGGGGCAGGGAGCGCGATGCGCCGCGACCTGGCCAGGCGATTGCTGACGATTCAGCTCTTCGAGACCTACGGCGGTCTGCTCACGGCGCGCCAGCAGCGCCTCATGCGCCTCTACTACTTCGACGACCTCTCGCTGGGCGAGATCGCCGAGCGGCTGCGCATCACCCGCCAGGCGGTCCACGACAGCCTCCAGCGCTCGATGGAGGCGCTGATCCGCCTGGAGGAACACCTGGGCCTGGTGGGCCGCCCGCGCCCAGCCCCGGCCCCCCAGGCCGCGCCCTCCCGTCCCGTGTCTGCGGGCCGCACCCCGCCGGCCCTGGCTGCGCCCGCCGCCGCCCGCCGGACCTTGCGCGCCGTGGCCCGTCGGCTGCGGGTCCTGGCCGACGACCTCGACCACCCCGACCTGCGCGCCCTGGCGGGAGAGGTGGACGCCGTGGCCGGACAGCTCGCGGCGGGCGATGAGGCCGGTGTGGGCGAGGTCTCCTGATGCCGTCGCGGGCAGGGCCGCTGCGGGCGAGGCCGCCGCGGGTGAGGCCGCCGCGGGCGGGGGGCGACCGCTCATGACGCCGCGTCCGGACGTCCCCGGCCACTACTTCAGCACCGTCCCCACCCCGCGCCGCCGGATCCGCGAGCTGGCGGTGACGCTGCGGGGGCGCCGCTTCGTCTTCCAGACCGACCGGGGCGTCTTCAGCGCGCGCGGCGTGGACCGCGGGACGCGCCTGCTGGCGGAGACGATGCCGGTGGGGCCGGCCGACCAGGTCCTCGACCTGGGGTGCGGCTACGGCGTGCTCGGCCTGGTGGCGGCGGCGCTGGCGCCGCAGGGGTGGGCGCACCTGGTGGACGTCAACCCGCGCGCGGTGGAGCTGGCGCGCGCCAACGCCGCGCGCAATGCCCTGGCCAACGTCACCGTCTACCTGGGCGACGGGGCGGAGGTCGTCCCCGGTCCGGTGGACCTGGTGGTGACGAACCCGCCCATCCGGGCCGGGCGGGCGCAGGTGCTGGCCCTCTTCGCCGGCGCCCACGCCCGCCTGCGGTCGGGCGGGCGCTTCCTGTTCGTGGCCCGCACCGCCCAGGGCGCCCGCACCCTGGCGCGCCACGTGGCGGCGCTGTTCGGCAACGTGCGCGAGGTGGCCCGGGGCGGCGGGTTCCGGGTCTTCGACGCGGTGAAGGAGGCGTGATGTTCGAGAGCCTGCAGGCCCGGCTCGGCGAGATCTTCCGGCGGCTCACCGGACGCGGCCACCTCAGCCCCGAGGACGTGGACGCGGCGCTGCGCGAGGTGCGGCTGGCCCTGCTCGAGGCCGACGTCCACTTCACCGTGGCGCGCGACTTCGTCGCCCGCGTGCGCGAGGCCGCCGTGGGCCAGGAGATCTGGAAGAGCCTCACCCCGGCCCAGCAGGTGATCAAGATCGTCTACGACGAGCTCGTCCGCCTGCTCGGCGGGGCCCACCGCGACCTGCGCACCGCGCCGCAGCCCCCCACCGTCCTCCTGCTGGTGGGGCTCCACGGGACCGGCAAGACGACCACCGCCGCCAAGCTCGGCTACCTGCTGCGCCGCCGCGGGCGCCACCCGCTCCTCGTGGCCACCGACCTGCGCCGCCCGGCGGCGGTGGAGCAGCTCGAGGCGGTGGGGCGGCAGGCCGGGGTCCCCACCTTCACCCAGCCGGGGGCGACCGATCCGGTGGCGGTGGGGCTGGCCGCGGTGGACCATGCCCGCCGCAGCGGCCACGACGTGCTCATCGTCGACTCGGCCGGGCGGCTGCACATCGCCGAGATCCTCATGGCGGAGCTGGCCCGCATGCGCGAGGCGCTGCGGCCCACCGAGGTCCTCCTCACCCTCGACGCCATGGCCGGCCAGGACGCAGTGCGCATGGCCCAGGGGTTTGCCGCCCTGGGCCTCGACGGGCTCATCCTCACCAAGCTCGACGGGGACGCCCGCGGCGGCGCGGCCCTCTCCGTGGTGGCGGTCACGGGCGTGCCCATCCTCTTCGTCGGGGTCGGCGAGCGGGTGGAGGCGCTCGAGCCCTTCCACCCCGACCGCATGGCCGCGCGCATCCTGGGCATGGGCGACGTCCTCACGCTCATCGAGAAGGCCCAGGCCACCATGGACGCGGAGGCGGCCGCCCAGCTGGAGCGGCGGCTGCGGCGCGGGGAGTTCACGCTGGCCGACTTCCTGGAGCAGCTCCGCCAGGTGCGGCGCATGGGGCCGCTCGATCAGCTCCTGGAGCTGCTCCCCGGCCTCGGCCGGATGCGCGGGACGCTGCAGGTGGACGAACGGCAGCTCGTCCACGTGGAGGCGATGATCAACTCCATGACCCCGCAGGAGCGGCAGAACCCGGCCATCATCGACGGCAGCCGCCGGCGGCGCATCGCCCGCGGCTCGGGAATGAGCGTGCAGGACGTCAACCGCCTGCTCAAGCAGTTCGAGGAGGCCCGCCGCCTGGTACGTCAGGTGCAGGGCCTGGGCCGGCGGGGGAAGCGACAGCGGGGCGCCGCCGGCGAGGCGGGCCCCTTCCCTGGAGGTGGACCACCATGGCGGTGAAGATCCGGCTGATGCGCCTGGGCAAGAAGCATCAGCCCTCCTACCGGCTGGTCGTCGCCGACTCGCGCCGGCCGCGGGACGGCAAGTACATCGAGGCGCTTGGCTACTACAACCCGCGCACCGAGCCGTCGACGATCCAGGTGGACGAGGAGAAGGCGCTCCTGTGGCTGAGCCGGGGGGCGCGCCCCTCCGACGCGGCCCGGGTGCTGCTGGAGAGGACCGGCATCCTGCGCAAGTGGGAGGAGCGGCGCCGCGCCGCCGCGCCGCCGTCGTGAGCGCCGGGCCCGCGGACGACCCCGCGGAGGCCGGGCGACGACTGGCCGACCTGGTGGGCTTCATCGCCCGGGGCCTGGTCGACCGGCCGGAGGCCGTGCACACCGAGGCCCGCGCCGACGCCCGCGGCACCGTCGTGACGCTGCGGGTCGCCCCCGACGACATGGGGAAGGTGATCGGTCGCCAGGGACGCATCGCCCGGTCGCTGCGGGCCGTCGTGCGCGCCGCCGGCCAGCGGTGGCGGACGCACGCGCACCTCGCCATCCACCAGGAGGGCGACGCCGGTGCCGGCGCGGACCGGCCGGGGAGCCCGGTCGGTCCAGGACGGGACGAGGAGGAGGACCCATGGCCATCACCGTGATCCGCCCGATCGTCATCAAGGCGGTCGTGACGGAGAGCTTCAAGCGCCTCTACCGCCGGGAGCTGGAGGAGGCGATCGAGCGGGTCGAGGAGCTGATCGGCCAGATCGAGACCCAGATCCGGCGTACCGAGCTGGAGCGGCAGATCACCCCGCAGGCGCGGGCGGTGCGGCAGCAGCTCGAGGTGGAGCGGGCGCGGCAGGAGGCGACGCGCGCCGAACTGCAGGCCCGGCTGCGCGAGGTCGAGCAGCTCGAGCTCAACAGCGAGTTCCCGCAGGGGACGGTGGAGAGCCTCACGGAGATCCGCGTCGGCGACAACCTCTTCCAGAAGCTCGGGCGCAGCGAGATCCTGGTCAAGGATGGGATCGTCATCGAGGTCCGCGAGCCCTGACCCCCACCCGGCCGGTGGTCGCGGCCTTCCGGGCCGCGCCCTGGTGGTGGGGCGGGTGCTGCGTCCCCACGGGGTGCGCGGGGAGGTGAAGGTGCGCCCGGAGACCGACTTCCCCGAGCGCTTCACCCGCCTGCGCGAGGTGCTGGTGCGCCGGGGCGACCGCACGGAGGTGCGGAAGGTGGAAGGGGTGCGCTGGCAGGGCGCGGTGGCCCTGGTGAAGCTGGCGGGCGTCGAGAACCCCGAGGCGGCGCGGACGCTGGCCGGCGCCGACCTCCTCGTGCCCTGGGAAGCGCGCGTGCCGCTGCCGCCCGGCACCTACTACGTCGGCGAGGTCCTGGGCCTCACCGTGCGCACCACCTCGGGGGAGGTGCTCGGCACCGTCACCGAGGTGCTGCGGGGCGCGGCGCACGACGTCTACCGGGTGACCGGGCCGGAGGCGGAGGTGCTCCTGCCGGCCACCCGCCCCGTGGTGCGGGCCATCGACCCGGCCGCCGGCACGATGACGGTGGAGGTCCCCCCGGACCTGCCCACGATCCGGCGCCCCACGCGGACGCCGGCCCGGGCCGGCACGCCGGCCCGGGCGGCAACGCTGGACCGGGCCGCAACGCCGGCCCCCGCCCGGGCACCGGGCCGGTCCCGGACTCCCGCGTGAGGCCCGCATGCGTATCGACATCGTCACGATCTTCCCGGAGGCGTTCACGCCGCTCGAAGTGAGCATCGTGGGGCGGGCCCGGGCGCGGGGTCTCGTGGACATCCGCATCCACGACCTGCGGGACTTCACCACCGACCGCCACCGCCAGGTCGACGACGTCCCCTACGGGGGCGGGCCGGGCATGGTGATGAAGCCGGAGCCCTTCTTCGCCGCCGTCGAGGCCATCCGGCGGGAGGCCGGCGGGACCCCGCGCCTGCTCCTCCCTTCCCCGCAGGGGCGGCGGCTCACCCAGGCGCTCGTGCGGGAGCTGAGCCGGGAGCGGCACCTGGTGATCCTCTGCGGCCACTACGAGGGGATCGACGAGCGGGTGCGGGAGGGGCTGGGGGCGGAGGAGATCTCCCTCGGCGACTACGTCCTCAGCGGCGGGGAGCTGCCGGCCATGGTCATCGTCGACGCGGTGGCCCGCCTCGTCCCCGGGGTGGTGGGCGATGCGGCCTCCGTGGCGGCGGAGTCCTTCAGCGAGGGGCTGCTGGACTACCCGCACTACACGCGGCCGGCGGAGTTCCGGGGGATGCGCGTACCCGAAGTCCTCCTCTCCGGGCACCACGCCGAGATCCGGCGCTGGCGCCGGCGGGAGCAATTGCGCCGCACCCGCGAGCGGCGGCCCGACCTGCTGGAGCGGGCGGTGCTCACCGAGGAGGACCGGCGCCTGCTGGCCGAGCTCGACCGCGCGGAGGGGAGCGCCACGGGCGAGCGGTCAGCCGTGCAGGGTGCGGGCGGTGGGGCGGCGGAACGACGGGACGCCCGCACCGGCGGCGACGGCGGTCCCGCAGAGCGCCCCGATGTCGGGGCCGGGGAGGAGGGTCCGCAGGCGCCTCAGCGCGGTGCGTGATCGGCCCGGGCTGCCTGGCCGGTCGGGCGGACCGCGGTTGCGCGCCGCGGACGCCGCGCGTCCGGGATGCCTGGGCAGCACCCGCCCCGGTCGCCTATAATCAGGGGTCGTAATCGGAGGGAGAGGGCTCCATGGACAAGCTGGCAGTCGTCGACCGCGAGGGCCTGCGTGCCACGCTCCCCGCGTTCGGCCCGGGCGACACGGTGCGGGTGCACATCAAGGTCGTGGAGGGCGGGCGCGAGCGCACGCAGGTCTTCGAGGGCGTGGTCATCGCCCGCAAGGGCGCGGGGCGCCGCGAGACCTTCACCGTCCGGCGGGTGAGCCACGGCATCGGCGTGGAGCGCATCTTCCCCGTCCACTCGCCGCGCATCGAGCGCATCGAGGTGGTGCGCCGGGGCCGGGTGCGGCGGGCGAAGCTCTACTACCTGCGGGAGAAGGTCGGCAAGGCCGCGCGCATCCGGGAGCAGCGCTAGGCCGCCGGACGGCCGGGCATGCGGCTGGAGTGGCTGGAGCGCCTGCCGCTCACCATCCCCACGTTCATCCTGCTGGCCGCGGTCGGGCTCGGCCTCGTCCGGGTGCTCCTCCGCCGCACCGCGCTGGTGCCGGCGCCGTGGCGCCACGCCGTCCTGGAGACGGTGGACGCCACGCTCGTCGCCGCGGTGCTGAGCTTCCTCATCATCACCTTCGTCGTCCAGGCCTTCTACATCCCCACCGGCTCGATGGAGCCCACCCTGCAGGTGGGCGACCGCATCCTCGTGGCCAAGTTCGCCTACCGCTTCCGGGACGTCCGCCGCGGCGACGTCATCGTCTTCCGCTACCCGCTCGCCTCCAGCAAGGACTTCGTCAAGCGGGTGGTGGCGCTGGCCGGGGAGACGGTGGAGCTGCGGGAGGGGCTGGTGCTGATCGACGGCCGTCCCCTCAGCGAGCGCTACCCGACGCCCCTGGGTGGCGGCGACCGCGCCTGCACCAGCACCTACGGCCCCCAGCGGATCCCGGAGGGCCACCTCTTCGTCCTGGGAGACAACCGCTGCAACAGCGAGGACAGCCGCTTCTTCGGCTTCGTCCCGGAGCGGAACGTCATCGGCCGGGCGCTCGTCATCTACTGGCCGCCCGACCGCATCGGCCTGATCCACTGAGGGAGCGGGCGGTGCACCGCGCGCCTGTGGCCGGGATCGCCTGACGCCGACGCGATGCGTCCGGCCGGATTGCCGCCGCCGTCACGCCTGAGCGTCCGGGAGATCGCCGCGCTGCTGGGCGGCGAGGTCGACGAGCGGTGGCTGCGGCGGCTGGCGCGGGACGCCCGGGCGGGGGTCCGCCGCCTGGCCGCACAGGCCCTGCGCCGCCGGGCGCGGGGCGAACGTGAGCGGGCGCGGCTGGAGGCGCTGCTGGCCGTGGAGCGGGCCCGCCGCGCTGAGGGGTTCGTCCGGGTGGCCGGGGTGGACGAGGCCGGAGTGGCCCCCCTCGCCGGGCCGGTTGTCGCGGCGGCGGTCATCCTTCCGGAGGGCGCCTTGGCGCACCTGCCGGGACTGAACGACTCCAAGGTCCTGCCCGCGGACCGGCGTGCGGCGCTGTACACCGCGCTGCTGGCCTGCGGGGCGCGGGTGGGCGTCGGCGTGGCCGACGTAGGGGAGATCGACCGGCTGAACATCCTGCAGGCGACCCGCCTGGCCTGGCGGCGGGCCGTCCTGCAGCTGCAGCCCCCGCCGGACTTCGTGCTGGTGGACGGACGCTACCGCCTCGACCTCCCTCTGCCCCAGGAGGCGCTGGTGGACGGCGACGCCCGCTGCGCCGCCATCGCCGCCGCCTCCATCGTGGCCAAGGTCACCCGCGACGCCATCATGCGCGAGCTCGACGCCCGCTACCCGGGGTACGGCTTCGCCCTGCACAAGGGCTACGCCACCCGCGCCCACGTCGCGGCCATCCGGCGCCTGGGTCTCACCCCTGAGCACCGCCGCTCCTTCCTGACGGTCCGCCTGCTGCAGGAGCCGCTCTTCCCGGAACTGGACGGCCGCGCGCCTCGCTGAGGGTGCGCCCGCGGGCGCACCCGCCCGGCCGGCCCGGGGAGGTCTCCTGACCCGGCCGCCCCACTCCACCCCCCCGGCAAACCATGGCCGCCCTGCCGATGAGAGAGGTGTGAGCGGAAGACGGCAGGTGCTGGGCCGGCGCGGCGAAGAGGTGGCCGCCCGGTACCTCCAGGCGCGCGGGTACCGGATCATCGCCCGGAACCTGCGGACGCGTCTGGGGGAGCTGGACCTGGTGGCCCTCGACGGCGAAGCCGTCGTCTTCGTGGAGGTGAAGACCCGCCGCTCCGGCCGGGCGGGCGGCGGGGCAGAGGCGGTCGACGCGGCCAAGCGACGCCGGCTGCTCAGACTGGCGCGGGCGTTCGTGGCCGCCCGGGGCCTGGCAGACCGACCCTGCCGGTTCGACGTGGTGGCGCTGGCCGTGCGGGCCGGCCGGGCGCGGATCGAGGTGGTGCGCGATGCGTTCGGAGAAGGGGACCGGGGCGGCTAGGAGCGCAGGGCCAGGACCACGCCCGCCGCCAGCCCCAGCACCACGACGAGGACAACCAGGGCGACCCAGCGCCAACTGGTCAGACCCTCGCGCAGCGCCGGGCGGGGCTGCACCTCCTGCGGTGGTCCGTCCGCTGCGGCGGGGCCGGGTTCGACGCGGCCGGACGGGATGCTCCCTTGCGGGCCGACCGGCCAGACGGGCTCGCGGTCCACCTCCTGGAGCGCCCACACCTCCTGAGCCGGGGCTGCGTCAGTCGGAGAGAGGGGCTGGGGGTCGAGCACGGGCGCGGTGTCGGAGAGGCCGACGACGGGCGCAGGTGGCTCTGTCCTTTCCCCGGGCTCGACGTCGGGGAGCATCTCAGGCACGGGACCCCGAGGCCAGGGGGCTGCCGCACCTACCGCTTCGGGGTCCACCGCCACCGGCTCCGCTGGGGGCAAGTCGGAGCGGTCCAGCTCTGTCGCCTCCGGCACTGCCGGCTCAGGAATCCGGGTGATTTCCTGCTCTCGCCGCACGTGCCTGAAGGCTTGCTCGACGGCGCTGACGGTGCGGATGCGCGGCCAGAGGTGCGGCGGGAAGCGGTAGAAGGCCAGGCAGGCGGCCAGGTCCGGCTCCATCGTTCGCACCGCCGGCTCGCCCAGGCGCAGCCACCGCCCGTGCCACTCGCGGAACCGGGCCACGGCGGTGCCGCGGTCGGGCGCCGTGAAGATCTGGCGCGCTTCGTTCATGCAGGCGCGGCGCCACCGCGGGCTGATGCGACGGGCCAGCGCGAGCAGCCGGTGGGGGACGCTCAACTGCTGCGGAACGTCCGGGAAGGTGGCTTGCGCCGCTTTGACTAACGCCGGATGGCCGTCGGAGGCGATGAGGACGAGCTCGCCCCCGATGCCGCGCTCGCGCAGCCCGCGCAGGAGTTCGCGCCAGTTGTGCTCGTCCTCGCGGGCGGCCGGCCGGGCGGCGAGCGGCACACGCTCCCCGTCCAGGGTGAGGCCCAGGGCGCAGAGCAGCACGTCGCTGCCTCGCCCGGGGCGGCGGAGACCGTCCAGGAGGAGGAAGGCGATGGGACGCTCTGGGACGCTGGGGGGCCATCCCTCCGAGTCCCCCTTTCGGGCCTCCGTGACGGCGTCGTCAGCCATGGCCGCTGTCGTTCCTCGGTCCATCGGTTCGTGCCCGGCGCGGGCCGGCCCTAGACCTCCCGCAGACTTCCCTCCGACCGGCATGAAGGAGTTCCGGGTAGCGCCCCGACCGGCAGGGTGGGTCCGCCCCGCCGGGGAAAGCTTCCCGGCGATGGCCGACCGTGCTGCTGACCATCTCCGTCACGGCCGGGCGGGCCGGTCGACCGGGGGCACAGCGGCCCGGTCGGCGAGCCAGCCCGCCCTGGTGGTACGTGGCGTCGTGGAATCGATCCACATCGCCGCCGCCCCGGGCGCCCCCATGCAGTCGGTGACGGAGGTCAGGGCTGAGGCCGGACGCGGGCTGGTCGGCGACCGCTACTACGAGGGCGCCCCGTCGCCACACGGCCACGGTGGCCAGCAGGTCACCCTCGTCGAGGCCGAGGCGGTCGACGCGCTCGCCCGCGACTACGGGGTCGTCATCGACCCGGGGGAGACGCGCCGCAACATCGTCACGCGGGGCGTCCCGCTCAACCACTTCGTCCACCGGGAGTTCCGCGTCGGCGAGGTGCGCCTGCGCGGGGTGGGCCTGTGCGAACCGTGCCACCACCTGCAGCAGCTCACCCGGCCGGGGGTGCTGCGCGGCCTGGTGCACCGGGGCGGGCTGCGCGCGGCGATCCTCAGCGACGGGACGATCCGCGTGGGCGACCCGGTGGAACCGGTCTGAGGGCCGAAGGCCACGGGGCCGGCCGCCGCGGGATCCCGTCAGGGACGCACGATCACCGTGACGGACACTCCGGCCGCCTCCGCCCGGCGGACGAGGGCCGCGGCGTGTGCGGCGCGGCGGAACGCCCCCAGGCGCACGGCGAACCCTTCGCGCGTGGCGACGAGGTAGGGCGCAAACCCCAGGCCCCGGAGCCGGACCATCAGGGCTTGCGCCTCCTCCCGCGTCTCCACGACTGCCACCTGCACGATGTGCAGCGGACGCCTAGCAGGCGCCGGCGAGACCACCTCGCTCTGTCCCAGCACGATGGGCGTGGCGCGCGCGGCCGGCGGAGGCGGCGAGGTTTGCGGTGACGGCGTCGGCGTCGACATCGGGCCGGCTGCGGCAGGAGCCCCGCCCGGCGCCGGCCGCGTCGGCCGGACGGTGGCGGTGGCGCCGGGCGTCCGCGGCCCGCCGACCATCCGTGCGGGAGCGGAGCCCGGTGGAATCGTCGGGGGCGGCGGCAGCGCCGCCTCGTTCACCGTCGGGGCGGACCCGGCCTCGAAGAGCCGCCCGGCCAGCCACCCCAGCCCCAGGGAGACGGTCAGGAGAAGGAGGGCGAGCCCGATGGAGAGGAGCCGGTTCTCCGCCATCGTCCCTTAATTCTGCCGCATCCGGCCGATGAAAAGGGGAGAGATGCTGGCGCGTGTGGGAAGCGCGACGCTCGCAGGCATCGAGGCGGTGCCAGTCGAGGTGGAGGTCGACGTCTCGCCGGGGTTGCCCGCGTTCGCCATCACCGGGCTCACCGACGCCTCGGAGCAGGATGCCCGCGAGCGGGTGCGCGCGGCGGTGAAGAACTCCGGCCACCGGGTCCCGGCGCGGCGCATCTTGGCGAACCTGGCACCGGCCGACCTGCGCAAGGACGGCGCCGCCTACGACCTGCCCATCGCCCTGGGGCTGCTCGTCGCCACCGGGCAGGTTCCGCCGGCGCTGGCCGACGGGGCGCTCGTCGTGGGTGAGCTCTCCCTGGATGGACGAATCCGCCCGGTCCGCGGTGCGCTGGCCGTCGCGCGCCTGGCGCGGCGCCTGGGCGTGCGCCGCCTGGTCGTCCCGGAGGGCAACGCCGCCGAGGCGGCCGTCGTGGAGGGCGTCACGGTCGTGCCGGCCGCCTCCCTCGCCCAGGCCGTGGTCCGGCTACTGGGGCGCGAGCCGGTGCCGCCCGTCGCGCCGGCGCGGGCGCCATCCGCCCAGGAAGGTCCGGACTTCGCCGACGTCAAGGGGCAGGGGCAGGGGCGCCGCGCCATGCCGCGCCATGGTCCTGGCCGCCGCTGGCGGTCACCACGTCCTGCTGCTCGGCCCGCCCGGCAGCGGCAAGACGATGCTGGCGCGCCGGCTGCCCTCCATCCTCCCGCCCCTCGACCCCGAGGAGGCGCTGGACGTGACCACGATCTACAGCGTGGCCGGGCTGGTCCCACCGGGCGGCGGCCTCCTCAGCGCGCGTCCCTTCCGCGCCCCGCACCACTCCGCCAGCCGCAGCGCTCTGCTGGGCACGGCCGGCCGCCCGGGCGAGGTGACGCTGGCGCACGGCGGGGTGCTCTTCCTCGACGAGCTCGCCGAGGTCCACCGCGACGTGCTTGAGGCGCTGCGCGAGCCGCTGGAGGAGGGGAGCATCACCGTGGCGCGCGCCGGCGGCACGGTGCGCTACCCCGCGCGCTTCCTCCTCGTCGCCGCCATGAACCCCTGCCCCTGCGGCTACCACGGCCACCCGCGCCGGGAGTGCACCTGCACGCCGCCGCAGGTGGCCCGCTACCTGGGCCGCGTCTCCGGGCCGCTGCTCGACCGCATCGACCTGCACGTGGAGGTGCCCGCGCTGGCCCCGGCGGAGATCACCGCCGAACCGGACGGCGAGGGCTCGACCGCCCTGCGGGCGCAGGTGGCGCGGGCGCGGGCGTTCCGTCACGCTCGGGGCGAGCGCGCATCCTGGGCGGCCGCACCCACCGCGCGCGACCTGCGCCGCCACTGCCGGCTCAGCGCCGAGGACCGCGCCTTCCTGCGGGACGCGCTGGCGCAGCTGCGGCTGAGCGCGCGCGCCCACGACCGGCTGGTGCGCCTGGCCCGGACCATCGCCGACCTCGAGGGGGCGCCGGCCATCGCGCGCCACCACCTGCTCGAAGCGGTCACCTACCGCGCGCTGGACCGGCCGCGGGAGCCGGCGTGGAGCCCTGCGGCGCCGGCCGGCCCGGGCGACCACGAAGCGGCGCGGCCGGCGGGAGCGGGGTGAGGGGTGCGCGGACGGCAGGGAGGAGGCGTGCGCGGGCGGCAGGGAGACCGGGGGCAAGGTCGGCCGACGCCGACACCGGCGCCGAGGCCGGAGGCGGCGGTGACGGTGGTGCGGCCGGAGGACGACGCCTACCCGGTGGCGCTGCGCACGCTCACCGAACCGCCGCCGTTGCTCTACGTGCGCGGCACGCTGCGCCCCGAGGACGCGGTGGCCGTGGCTGTCGTGGGGGCGCGGCGCGCCACGCCCTACGGCCTGCACATCGCCGAGCAGCTGGGACGCGACCTGGCCCGCCACGGCGTCACGGTGGTGAGCGGGCTGGCCCGCGGCATCGACGGGGCGGCCCACCGCGGCGCGCTGGCCGCCGGCGGTCGCACGCTGGCGGTGCTGGGGTGCGGTCCCGACCGCGCCTACCCGCCCGAGCACGCGCGATTGCTGGCGCAGGTGGTGGCCGCCGGCGCCGTGCTCTCCGAGTACCCGCCGGGGACGCCGCCGCTGCGCCACCACTTCCCGCTGCGCAACCGCCTGATCAGCGGGCTGAGCCTCGGCGTCGTCGTGGTGGAGGGACGGGAGGACAGCGGCGCCCTCATCACGGCCGAGTGCGCGCTGGCCCAGGGGCGGGAGGTGCTGGCCGTGCCGGGGTCGGTCTTCGCCCCGACGAGTGCGCTGCCGCTGCGCCTCCTGTACGAGGGCGCCACCCCGGTGCGCCACGTGGAGGACGTGCTGGACGCGCTGCGCCTCCCCCGGCGCGCCGCCCCGCCCGCGGCGCCGCAGCCCGTGGCGCTGGACGGCCCCGAGGCCCTCCTCTACGGGCACCTCACGCTGGAGCCGCAGCACATCGACGTCCTGGCCCGCCGCTGTGCGCTGCCCGTGGCCACGGTGGGAGCGGCGCTGACCGTGCTGGAGCTGCGCGGCCTGGTGCGGGCCCTGCCGGGGCAGCGCTACGTGCGGCTGCCTTGACACCCTGTGCTACCGTAGGGGATGAGTTTGGCCCGGGAGGGCCGCGGGGGGCGGCGGATGGTCCATCCGCCGCTCGGTGTCTGTGACCGTCCCCGGTCGGCGGGTCCGGTGGCCACCGCCCCGGGCGGTGTCACACGGCCCGGGCGAGGTCTCGTCCGGTCCCGACCGGGGAAACAGACAAGACGTGTCACCCATGGCGAAGCCGAAGACCCTGGTCGTCGTCGAGTCCCCCACGAAGGCGCGGACGCTGCGCAAGTTCCTGCCGGCGCGCCGCTACGAGGTGGCCGCGTCCATGGGGCACGTGCGCGACCTCCCCAAGAGCCAGCTCGGCGTCGACGTCGAGCGCGACTTCACCCCCAAGTACATCGTCATCAAGGGCAAGGGGGCGGTGCTCAAGGGGCTGCGCGAGGCGGCCCGCAAGGCCCAGGGGGTCGTCATGGCCACCGACCCCGACCGCGAGGGAGAGGCCATCGCCTGGCACCTCAAGGACGCCCTCACCCCGGTCAACCCCAACATCCGGCGCATCGAGTTCCACGAGGTCACCCGCGACGCGGTGGAGCGCGCGCTGGCCGCGCCGCGCGACATCGACCTGCGCCGGGTGGACGCCCAGCAGGCCCGCCGCATCCTGGACCGCCTGGTCGGCTACAAGCTCAGCCCGCTGCTGTGGAAGAAGGTGCGCGGCGGGCTGTCGGCGGGGCGGGTGCAGTCGGTGGCCGTGCGGCTGGTGGTCGACCGCGAGCGCGAGATCGCGCGCTTCCGCCCGGAGGAGTACTGGTCCATCGAGGGGGTCTTCACCCCGGACGGCCCCGACGCCGCCGTCCCCGCGCGGCTGGTAAGCCGCGACGGGACGCGCTACGGGACGCCGCTGGAGGCCAACGTCGAGGTCATCCGCACCGCGGCCCAGGCCCAGGCCCTGGTCGAGGAGATCCGCCGGCAGGCCTACCAGGTGGCCGAGGTGCGCCAGGGGGAGCGCCTGCGCCACCCCGCGCCCCCGTTCATCACCAGCACCCTGCAGCAGGAGGCCTACCGCCAGCTGGGCTTCACCGCGGCGCGGACGATGCGCCTGGCCCAGCAGCTCTACGAGGGCGTCGACCTGGGCGACGAGGGCACAGTGGGCCTCATCACCTACATGCGCACCGACTCGGTGCGCGTCAGCGAGGCGGCCCAGGCGGAGGCCCGCCGCTACATCGCCGCCGCCTACGGCGCCGCCTACGTCCCCGACACCCCGCGCCGCTACCGCTCGCGGCGCGAGGCCCAGGAGGCACACGAGGCCATCCGCCCCACCGCGGTGACGCGCACGCCCGACCAGGTGAAGCGCCACCTGCGCTGGGACCAGCACCGCCTCTACGAGCTGATCTGGAAGCGCTTCGTGGCCAGCCAGATGGCCTCGGCCGTGCTGGACACCCTCACCGTGGACATCCGGGGCGGCCCCTTCCTCTTCCGCGCCACCGGCGCGCGCCTGCGCTTCCCCGGCTTCCTCGTCGTCTACCGGGAAGCCAGCGACAACGGGGAGGAGGAGGCGGAGCGGTGGCTCCCCGCCCTGGCTGACGGCCAGGGGCTGCGGCTGCTGCGCATCGACCCGCGCCAGCACTTCACCCAGCCGCCGCCGCGCTACACCGAGGCCTCGCTGGTGCGGGCGCTGGAGGAGCTGGGCATCGGCCGGCCCAGCACCTACGCGCCCACGCTGGAGACGATCAAGTCGCGCGGCTACGTGCGCGTGGAGGACCGGCGGCTGCGCCCCACCGACCTGGGCGTGCTCGTCACCGACCTACTGGTGGAGCACTTCCCCGACGTCTTCGACCTGCACTTCACCGCCCAGCTGGAGGAGGAGCTCGACGAGATCGAGGAGGGGCGCCGGCCGTGGGTGCAGGTCGTGCGCGAGTTCTACACGCCCTTCGCCCGGGACCTGCGGCGGGCCGAGCGCCTCATCGAGGCGGTGGACTTCCCCGAGGTGGCCATCGGGGAGGCCTGCCCCGAGTGCGGGCGCCCGCTGGTGCGCAAGCACGGCCGCTTCGGCGAGTTCATCGCCTGCACGGGGTTCCCCGAGTGCCGCTACACGCGCCCGCTGGGGATCGGCGTGGCCTGCCCGTTCTGCGGGGGGGAGATCGTGGAGCGGCGCACCCGCAAGGGGCGCACCTTCTACGGGTGCGTCACCTACCCCGCCTGCCGCTTCACCTCGTGGGCGCGGCCGGTGGCGCAGCGCTGCCCCCGCTGCGGCAGCCTGATGGTGGAGAAGCGCACGCGGCGGGCCACGACCATCGCCTGCACGAACAAGGCCTGCGGCCACACCGAGCCCGCCCGCCAGCCCGAAGCCGTCCCCGTCTGACCCGTCGTCCCCCTCGACCCGTCGTCCCCCTCGACCCGCCGTCCCCGTCTGACCCGCCGCCCCATCCACCCCGCCCGCGGCGCCGCCCGCCGCGCCGTCACCCCCTCCACGCAGCCTGCCCCGTTCCTCCCTCCGGGTGAGCCTGTCATTATCGCAACTGTGTTTAATTTGTGAACAGGAGCGGCACCATGATCCTGACGGCCACACGAATGGGGAGGACGACGCCGAACCGGAGCCCCGGGTGATGGAATCCCTGCTGGAGAAGACGCGGGCGATCACCGAACTCGTCGAAGCCTCGGACGAGGCGCACGTGGACGTCGGGGACGTGACGCAGCGCCTGGCCGCCGTCACCGCCGCCACCGTCCTGGTGGTGGGCGAGGGGGGGCGC
Organism: Armatimonadota bacterium; assembly: GCA_031081585.1. Lineage (NCBI taxonomy): Bacteria > Bacillati > Armatimonadota > Armatimonadota bacterium. Next base: position 18,666 of record JAVHLY010000011.1, on the reverse strand, counting down.
GTCCAGGCCCTGGCCCCGCACCCCGCCCACCCCCTGCGGGAGGAGCTGGCGCCGGGGCGGGACCTGCCGCCGGCGGCGCGGGAGGCGCTCGGGACCATCGACCGCATCGAGGGCAACGTGCGCCACGACGGGATCCTGTCGCTGTTGCGCGGGACCGGGCCGGAGCGGCAGGCCACCGTCATCCCCCTGCGCGTGGCCAGCCGGCGGCTGGGCTGGCTCCTGCTGCTACGCAGCCACGGCGGGTTCGACGAGAAGGACCTGGTGCTGGGGGAGTATGCCGCCACCATCCTCAGCCTGGAGGCCCGCCGCCCGCCTCCGCCGGCGGCGGAGGCGCGGGAGCAGCAGGCCCGCGAGCAGGTGCGCGCGGCGCTCGCCGCCCTCTCCCTCTCCGAGGCCGAGGCGGTCTGGCACATCCTGAGCGAGCTGCGCGGCCCGGAGGGCGTGGTCGTAGCCAGCCGCGTGGCCGACCGCGTGGGCATCACCCGCTCCGTCATCGTGAACGCCCTGCGCAAGCTGGAGAGCGCCACCGTCATCCGCTCCCGCTCCCTGGGCATGAAGGGCACCTACATCAAGGTCCTCAACCCCCTGCTGCTGGAGGAGCTGCGCCGCACCCGCGCCCGCCGCTGAGCCCCGTACGTCCCGCGGCCCCGGCCCGTCGTGTCCTGCAGAGAGATCCGAGACATCCTGACTGAGTCGTTGAACGGGCCAAAGCCCGCGTGCTATACTCAGCAAGACTCGTACGCCACCCCGTGTCCGTGGGGGGGAAGGCCTGGCCTTCCCCCTCTTTGTGCGGGCGGGGGAGGTCACACACCGCCGGACGGCGGGCGGGGTGTCCGCCCTGCGGATGGGCCCGCCGGAGGAGGGCGGTGGCGGCGCAACCCGGGGAGGGAGGAACGCGGTGCCGGTCGTCACGATGAAGCAGCTCCTGGAGGCGGGGGTCCACTTCGGGCACCAGACCCGGCGGTGGAACCCCAAGATGGCCCGCTTCATCTTCACGGAGCGGAACGGCATCCACATCATCGACCTGCAGAAGACGGTGCCGCTCATCGAGGAGGCCTACCGCTTCGTGCGCCAGGCCGTGGCCCAGGGAGGCGAGATCCTCTTCGTCGGCACGAAGAAACAGGCCCAGGACGCCATCCGCGAGGAGGCGACCCGCGCCCGCCAGCCCTACGTGAACGAGCGGTGGCTGGGCGGGATGCTCACCAACTTCCAGACCATCCGCAAGCGGATCGAGCGGCTGCGCGAGATCGAGGACATGCGCGCGCGCGGGCTCATGGACGTCCTGCCCAAGCGCGAGCAGGCCCACATCGCCGACGAGTACGCCCGGCTGGAGAAGTACCTGTCGGGGATCAAGCAGATGAACCGCCTGCCCGCCGCCGTCTACGTGGTGGACACCCGCAAGGAGCACATCGCCGTGGCCGAGGCGCGCAAGCTCGGCATCCCCCTCATCGCCATCGTCGACACCAACGCCGACCCCGATGAGGTCGACTACCCGATCCCCGGCAACGACGACGCCATCCGCGCCGTGCGGCTGATCACCAACCGCATCGCCAACGCCGCGCTGGAAGGGCTGGAGGAGCGGCGCAAGCTGGAGGTCGAGGAGGAGGCGGCCGCCCGCGAGCCGGTGCCGGTGGCGGTGGGCGCCGAGGCCGAGGAGGGGCCGGCGGGGGAGGAGGCCTTCGAGGAGCTCCTCCCCGTGGAGGTCGAGGCGGAGGTGGAGGAGTGAGGACGCCGATCACCGCCGACGCCGTGAAGGCCCTGCGCGCGCGCACGGGCGCCGGGGTGATGGACTGCCGGCGCGCGCTGGAGGAGGCCGGCGGGGACCTGGAGCGCGCCGCCGCGCTGCTGCGCGAGCGGGGCCTGGCCACGGCGGCCCGCAAGGCCGGGCGGGCCACGACGGAGGGGCTGGTGGAGGCCTACATCCACGCCGGGGGGCGGCTGGGCGCGCTGGTCGAGGTGGACTGCGAGACCGACTTCGTGGCGCGCACGGAGGACTTCCGGCGCCTGGCCCGCGAGCTGGCCATGCAGGTGGCGGCCACGGGCCCGCTGTACGTCTCGCGCGAGGAGGTCCCGGAGGACGACCGCTCGCGCCCCGACCTGGCCCAGCTCGTCCTCCTGGAGCAGCCCTACATCCGCGACCCGCGCCGCACCATCGGCGAGCTGGTGCGGGAGACCGTGGCGAAGGTCGGGGAGAACATCCAGGTGCGCCGCTTCGCCCGGTTCAGGGTCGGCGAGTAGCGGAGGGCACCCCATGGCCGAGGGGCCGGCCCCACGGTACCGGCGGATCCTCCTCAAGCTCAGCGGGGAGGCGTTGGCCGGCGAGGGCAAGGCCCCCCTGGACGCGCAGGTCCTCCGGCTGGTGGCGCAGGAGGTGCGGGAGGTCACCGCCGCCGGGGTGCAGGTGGCCATCGTCGTGGGCGGGGGGAACTTCGTCCGCGGCGAGGAGGTCTCGCGGCGCCTGGGCCTGCACGAGGTCACCGGCCACACCATGGGGATGCTGGCCACGGTGATGAACGCGCTGGCCCTGCAGGACGTCATGGAGCGCGAGGGCCTGGTGACGCGCGTGCTGAGCGCCGTGGAGATGCACCAGGTGGCCGAGCCCTTCATCCGCCGCCGCGCCATCCGCCACCTGGAGAAGGGGCGGGTGGTCATCTTCGCCGGCGGCACCGGCAGCCCGTACTTCACCACCGACACCGCCGCCGCCCTGCGCGCCATCGAGGTCGAGGCGGACGCCCTGCTCATGGCCAAGCGCGGGGTGGCCGGCGTCTACGACAAGGACCCGCGCACCCACCCCGACGCGGTGCTCTTCCGCCGCCTCGACTACATGGAGCTGCTCAACCGCGACCTGCGCGTGATGGACGCCACGGCGGTGGCGCTGGCCCGGGACAACGCCATGGACATCATCGTCTTCGACGTGGCCGTGCCGGGCAACATCCGCCGCGCCGTGCTGGGCGAGGAGATCGGCACGCTGGTGGGGGGCCGGCGGTGAGCCGGCCGGGGATGACCGGCGAGGTCCTCCAGGACGCGCGGGCGCGCATGCAGAAGGCGGTGGAGGCGACGCGGCGCGAGTTCGCCGCCGTGCGCACCGGGCGGGCCACGCCGGCGCTGCTGGAGCACGTCAAGGTGGACTACTACGGCGTGCCCACCCCGGTGACCCAGCTGGCCACCATCTCCGTCCCGGAGCCGCGCCTGCTGGTCGTACAGCCCTGGGACCGCAGCGTCGTCAAGGAGGTGGAGCGGGCCATCCTCAAGAGCGAGCTGGGGCTCGTGCCCTCCAGCGACGGCGTGGTCATCCGGCTGCCGCTCCCGCCGCTCACCGAGGAGCGGCGCCGCGAGCTGGTGCGGCTGGTGCGGCGGCAGGCGGAGGAGGGGCGCGTGGCCATCCGCAACATCCGCCGCGAGGCCAAGGAGCTGATCGAGCAGCTGGAGGAGGAGGGCGAGGTCTCGGAGGACGACGCCCGCCGCGCCCTGGAGGAGCTGCAGGAGCTCACCGACGAGTTCATCGGGCAGCTGGACAGGCTCCTGGAGGCCAAGGAGAAGGAGATCCTGGAGGTATGAGCCTCCCGGACCTCCTCGGCTACCGGCTCGACGAGGCGGAGGCCCGGCTGCGCGCCGCCGGGGTGCCGGTGCGGGTCGAGGAGGCCGCCCCGCCGCGCGGCCGCCCCGCCGGGCCGCGCCGGGTGGTGCGGCAACGCCTCGAAGGGGAGGTCCTGGTCCTCACGGTGGCCGCCGAGCGGGTCGAGGCGGGGGCGTGAGCCTTCCCCGCCACGTGGCCATCATCATGGACGGCAACGGGCGGTGGGCCCGGGACCGCGGCCTGCCCCGCCTGGAGGGGCACCGGGCCGGGCGGCGCGCCGTGCGCCGCGCCATCGAAGGGACGATCGAGCTCGGCATCCCCTACCTGACCCTCTACGCCTTCTCCACCGAAAACTGGCAGCGCCCGGCCGATGAAGTGGAAGGGCTGATGGTGCTCCTGCGGGAGGCGGTGGCGGAGGAGGCGGACGAGCTGCACCGCCAGGGGGTGCAGGTGCGCATCGCCGGCGCGCTGGACGCGTTGGACCCCGCCATCGCCGCGGAGCTGCGGCGGGTGGAGGCGCGCACGCGCCGCAACCGGCGGCTGGTGGCCAGCTTCGCGCTGAACTACGGCGGCCGGGCGGAGCTGGTGGAGGCGGTGCGCCGCATCGCCCGCCAGGTGGCGGCGGGCCGCCTCCGCCCCGAGGCCATCGACGAGGCCACGGTGGCGCGCCACCTCTACACCGCCGACCTGCCCGACCCGGACCTGCTCATCCGCACCGGCGGGGAGCAGCGGCTGAGCAACTTCCTCCTCTGGCAGGTGGCCTACACGGAGCTGTACTTCTGCGACGTCTACTGGCCGGAGTTCGACCGGCCCCACCTCCAGGCGGCCGTGGCCGCCTTCCAGCAGCGGCAGCGCCGCTTCGGCACGGTGGGGGTGGCATCGGGTGGCTGACGAGCGCCTCGCCCCCGCGCCTGCGCCTTCGGCCCGGTCCCCGGGCGACCCGCTGCCGGAGGTGGCCCGGCGCCTGGTGACGGTCGCCCTGGCGCTGCCGCTCTTCCTGGCGGCGCTGCTGCTGGGCGGCTGGCCCTGGGAGGCGCTGCTGGGGCTGCTGGCGCTGGTGGCGGGGTGGGAGGTGGTGCACCTGGCGCGGGCCGCCGGGCTCGATCCGGCCCCCGAGGTGGCGCTCCCGGGGTGTCTGGCGCTCTTCGCCGCGCTCGTGTGGGCCCCGGGGTGGAGCGCCGGCCTGGCCGCGGCGCTGCTCGTCGCCGCCCTCCTCGCCCAGTTCCCGGGCCCGCGCCGCCTCGCGGCGCTGGCCAACGCCGGCGCCACGCTGCTCGCGGCCCTCCTGCCGCTGTTGCTGGTCGCGCTGGCCCTCCTGCGGCGGTCCCCCGGGGGGCAGGGCCTGACCCTGGCGGTCGTGGCGGCGGTGTGGGCGGCCGACGCCGCGGCCTACTTCGCCGGCCGGGCCTACGGGCGGCGCCCGCTCGCCCCGGCCATCAGCCCGCGGAAGAGCTGGGAGGGGGCGGCGGCGGGGCTCCTGGCCGGTACCGCCGCGGGCGCCGTGACTGCGGCCCTCGCGGGAGTGCCGGTGGGCGTCGGGACCGTGCTGGGGACGGTGAGCGCCGCAGCGGGCGCCGCAGGCGACCTGGCGGAATCCGCGCTCAAGCGCTCCGCCGGGGTGAAGGACGCTGGGGTCCTGCTGCCCGGCCACGGAGGGTTGCTCGACCGGTTCGACTCCCTCCTGCTGGCCGCCCCCGCCGCGCTGCTGGCGGTGCGGGCGTGGATGAGGTGAGGCGATGAGCGAGCTGTGGCCGACGCTGGCGACGGGCCAGTGGCTGCTCCTGGCCGTGCTGGCGTTCGGCGCCATGATCTTCTTCCACGAGCTGGGCCACTTCCTGGTGGCCAAGCGCGTCGGCGTCACCGTGCACGCCTTTGCGCTGGGCTTCGGCCCGCGCGTCTGGGGATTCCGCCGGGGCGGGACCGAGTACGCGGTCAACCTCCTCCCCTTCGGCGGCTACGTGCGCATGGCCGGCGAGGACCTGGACGAGCCGGCCGACCCGCGCGGCTCCTTCCGCCACCGGTCGGTCGGGCAGCGGGCGGCCATCGTGGCCGCCGGGCCGGTGATGAACCTGGTCCTGGCGGTCTGCATCCTCGCCCTGCTGGGCTCCACCTACGGCATCCAGGTGGGCGTGACGAACCGCGTGGGCACGCTGCTGCCCGGCTGGCCGGCGGAGCAGGTGGGGCTGCGCCCGGGGGACGCCATCGTGGCCATCGACGGCGAGCCCATGGAGCGCGGCGAGGAGGTGGTGCGCACCATCCACCGCAGCCCGGGGAAACCCCTCGTGCTCACGGTGGAGCGCGCGGGCCGGCGCTTCACCGTGCGGGTCACGCCGCGGCTCGCCCCCAACCAGCAGATCGGGCTCATCGGCTTCTCCCCCGAACCGGTGCGCCGGCGCTACACCCCGCCCGTGGCGCTGGCCTGGGCGGTCCGCCGCACCGGCGAGATCGTCGTCACGCTGGTGGGCGCCATCGTGGGCCTCATCCGCGTGGGGCAGCTCTTCGAGAACCTGGGCGGGCCGGTGGCGGCGGGGGCGGCGCTGGTGGAGGCGGCCCGCACCGGCTTCGAGCACTTCCTCTACATGTCGGCCTTCCTCAGCGTGGTCATCGGCATCTTCAACCTCTTCCCCTTCCCCGCCCTCGACGGCGGCCGGCTGGTCTTCCTGGCCGTGGAGGCGCTGCGGCGCCGCCCGGTCGACCCCCGCCGGGAGGGCTACATCCACCTGGTCGGTTTTGCGCTGCTCCTCCTGCTGCTGGTAACCTTGACGATGCGCGACATCCGCCGCCTGTAGGCGGGCGCGCCGGCCGCCATGCTCACGACCGCTCCGTCCGTCCCGCGCCGGCTCACGCCCCGCACCCAGACCCGCCGCGTCCGCGTCGGGCGGGTGGAGGTCGGGGGCGGGGCCCCCGTCTCCGTGCAGTCGATGACCGTCACCGACACGCGGGACGTGGACGCCACGCTGGCGCAGATCTACCAGCTGGCCGCGGAGGGGTGCGAGATCGTCCGCGTAGCCGTGCCCGACCGGGCCGCCGCCGACGCCCTGCGCGAGATCGTCCCGCGCAGCCCCCTTCCCGTGGTGGCCGACATCCACTTCGACTACCGGCTGGCCCTGCGCGCGCTGGAGGCCGGGGTGGCCAAGCTGCGCATCAACCCCGGGAACATCGGCAGCCGCGACCGCACCCGCATCGTCGCCCGGGCGGCCAGGGAGCGCGGCGTGCCCATCCGCATCGGGGCCAACATCGGGTCGCTGAGCAAGGCGATGCTGCGCCGTTTCGGCGGCCCCACCGCCGAGGCGCTGGTGGCCAGCGCCCTGGAGGACGTCGCCGTCCTGGAGGACCTGGACTTCCACGACATCGTCGTCTCGGTGAAGGCCAGCGACGTCCCCATGGCCATCGAGGCCTACACGCGGGTCAGCGAGGCCGTCCCCTACCCGCTGCACGTGGGGATCACCGAGGCGGGCACGCTGGGGCCGGGGACGGTGAAGTCGGCGGTGGGGATCGGCGCCATCCTGGCGCTGGGGATCGGGGACACCATCCGCGTCTCCCTGGCCGCCGACCCGGTGGAGGAGGTGCGCGCCGGCTACGAGATCCTGAAGAGCCTGGGGCTGCGCACGCGCGGGGTGCAGCTGGTGGCCTGCCCCTCCTGCGGCCGGGCCGAAGTGGACATCATCGCCATCGCCGCCGAGGTGGAGCGACGGCTGGCCCAGGTGCGGGCGCCGGTGAAGGTGGCGGTGATGGGGTGCGCCGTGAACGGCCCGGGGGAGGCGCGCATGGCCGACCTGGGGATCGCCTGCGGCCGCGGCATGGGGCTGCTCTTCCGGGAGGGGAAGATCGTGGCCAGCCTGCCGGAGGACCGCCTGGTGGACGCGCTCATGGAGCAGGTCGCGGTGGTGGCGCGGGAGAAGTATGGGGCGGCGGAGCGAGCCGACGCCGCCGGCGCCGCGCCGGCGCCCGCCCGCCCGTCCTGAGGGACGATGCCGGAGCTCCTCACCGCCCCCATCCCTACCTGGGAGATCCTCCTCCGCCTGCTGCTGGCCATCTGCCTGGGCGGCCTCATCGGGCTGGAGCGGGAGACGGTGGAAAAGCCCGCCGGCTTCCGCACCCACATGCTGGTCTCGCTGGGGGCGGCCCTCTTCACCCTGGTCTCCCGGGTGGGCTTCTTCGGCAGCGGCGCCGACCCCGCGCGGGTGGCCAGCAACATCGTGGTGGGGATCGGCTTCCTGGGGGCGGGGACGATCTGGCGCAGCGGCGTGACGGTGCAGGGGCTCACCACCGCCGCCAGCCTGTGGACCGTGGCGGCCATCGGCACCGCCACCGGGGTGGGGTTCTACGAGGGGGCGGTGGCCACCACGGCGCTGGTCATGGCCGTGCTCATCCCCTTCAAGCGCATCGAGCGCTGGATCCCCCGCCGCGGGCAGGCCACCGTGGAGGTGCTCATGGTGGACCGCCCCGGGCAGCTCGGCAAGATCGGCACGGTGCTGGGGGCCTTCAACGTGAACATCGAGCACGTGGAGCTCTCCCAGAAGCTGAACGAGCACGTGACCATGAGCCTGGCCGTCCGCCTGCCTTCGCGGGTGACCAAGGAAGAGGTGCTGGTGGCGCTCGGCGACGTGGAGGGCGTGGAGGAGGTCCGCTGGAAGGAGGCCGCCGGCTGATGCGCAACACCAACGTCGAGTTCCTCGCCGGCAAGCCCGTGGCGGAGCACGAGGTGGAGATCGTCGAGCGCAAGGGCGTGGGCCACCCCGACTCCATCTGCGACGCCATCATGGAGCGGGTCTCCATCGCGCTGAGCCGCGAGTACCTCTCGCGCTTCGGGGTCGTCCTGCACCACAACATCGACAAGGCCTTCCTGGTGGCCGGCGGGGCGGAGGTGGCCTTCGGCGGCGGGCGCATCACCGAGCCCATGCGCCTGATCTTCGGCGACCGCGCCACCTACCGCTACAACGACGAGGAGGTGCCGGTCCCCGAGATCGCCGTCACCACCGCGCGGGCCTGGATCGCCGAGCACCTGCGCTTCGTCGACCCCGAGGAGCACGTGATCTACGACGTGCAGATCAAGCCCGGCTCCCCCGAGCTCGTGGACATCTTCCACCGGGAGGTCCCCGGGGCCAACGACACCTCCGCCGCCGTCGGCTACGCCCCCCTCACGCCGACCGAGCTGATCGTCCGCCAGGTGGAGAACCTGATGAACTCGCGCACCTTCAAGCAGGAGTTCCCCGAGGCCGGCGAGGACATCAAGGTCATGGGCTTCCGCCACGGCAACCGCCTGTCGCTCACGGCGGCCGTGGCCTTCGTCGACCGCTTCATCGAGGGGGAGGCGCACTACTTCCGGCGCAAGGCGGAGATGCGCGAGGCGGTCTACGACTTCGTCCGCCGGCACACCACCTTCGATGAGGTCACCCTGGACATCAACACGCTGGACGCGCCCGGCCGCGGCCTGGGGGGCGTCTACCTGAGCGTCACCGGGACCTCCGCGGAGAGCGGCGACTCGGGCCAGATCGGCCGCGGCAACCGGGTGAACGGGGTCATCGCCGTGAACCGCCCCATGGGGACGGAGGCGGCGGCGGGCAAGAACCCCGTCTCCCACGTGGGGAAGATCTACACGATCTTCACCCACCAGGTAGCCGCGCGAATCCACGAAGAGGTGCGGGGGATCCGCGAGGTCTACGTCTGGATGCTCAGCCAGATCGGCGCGCCCATCGACCAGCCCAAGATCGCCGCGGCGCAGATCATCCCGGCCCCGGGCGCGCGCAAAGCGGCCATCCGCCGGCAGGTCCTGGAGGTCCTGGAGCGGGAGCTGGCGGCGCTGCCGGTCCTCACCCGGGAGCTGGCCGAGGGGCGCTACCCGGTCGTCTAGCTAGCGGCGGCTTCGGAGCGGCTGGCGGCCAGCCTCGGCTGCGACGGTCCACTGTGGGCGGAGCGGGAGAGCACCACGGCTTTCAGTGGGGGCCCCGGCGCAGAGCGCTGGCCATCCTGGCCCTGGCCGTGCTCCTCCTCGCCGCCTGCGCCATCACGCAGACCCCCGCGCCGGTGGGCACGGCCGCCCTGCGGCCGGGTGAGCCGCGACGCCTGAGCGACCGGCCGGCACTCAGCCCGCCCGCCTGGAGCCCTCAGGGCGATCGCATCGCCTACGCCACCACCGACGGCATCTGGGTGCAGCCGCTCGCGGGGGGGGAACGCCGGCTGGCGCCGTCGGGGGTCGTGACCGACCTGGCGTGGTCCCCGGCAGGTCAGCTCCTTGCCTACATCGACCGCGGCGAGGTGTGGGTGCTGCGGGTGGACGGGTCGCGCCGCCGCCGCATCCGCCTGCCCCCGTCGCGGGACGGCATGCCCTGGTTCGCCACCCACGTGGCCTGGGGACACACGGGCGACCGGTTCGCCGTGGCCGCCCGCGCCGCCGGGGCCCGTCCCGGGGACCCGCCCCGGGCGGGGGTCTGGCTGCTCGGCGCCGACGGGGGGTTCCGCCGCCTGGTCTACGAGCGCACGGGGGTGGAGGTGGCGGGGGTGCAGTGGTTCCCCGACGACCTCTTCCTCTTCATCGCGGTGGGCGGCCGGGAAGGTCAGCCTCCCACCCTGTGGCGCTGGCGCATCACCTACCCCGACCGCCGCCCGCTCCTCCGGGTGGCCCCGGACGCCTGGCTCCACCGCCTCTCCCCGGACGGCCGTCGGGTGGCCTTCGTGGCGCCCGAGGCGGTGCGCCCCCCCGCGCCCGACGGGGCCCGCGTGCCGATCCTCTCCCACCGCCAGCACGTCTGGGTGACGAACGCCGACGGCGGCGCCCGACGGCGCCTCACTGAGCAGGCCGCCCGCGTCACCGGATTGGACTGGTCTCCCGCCTCGGAGAAGGTGGCCTTCGCCACTGTGCTGGACGACGCCCACGGGGAGATCTGGATCGCCGACGTCCTCGGCCCCGGGCGCCTGCGGGCCGCCCGCTTCACGGCGGAGTTCCCGGACCCCGCCCTGCCGTTGCAGGTGCGCTGGGCTCCGGACGGGCGGCACCTGGCCTACGGCACGAACAGCGGCAGCTACACCGGGCTGGTCTGGGTGGTGCCGTTGGAGCGGCGGTAGGGGGATCGGGGCACGACGGCGCGCAGGTCCGCGTCGGCTCGATGGCCGGCCGCCAGGGCCCCACGGAGGACGCGGCGGAGGCGGGCGGCCTCGTCGGGGACCTCCAAGGCCTCGTAGAGGTCGGCCGCCTTCGGCAGCGGCCCGGCCGCCTCCTCCGCCGACCCCACGGCAGCGAGGGTCTGCCCCAGGCAGGCGAGCGCCGCGGCCTGGCTGCGCGGGTTGCCGGCCCGGTTCGCTGCCTGGAGAGCCTCGCGTGCCCAGCGGGCCGCCTCCTCGGGCTGCCGCAGGGCCAGGGCGATGCGCGAGAGCAGCGCTTCGGCTTCGCCCGAATCGGCCCCGCACCCCGTCCGGCGGACGACCTCCAGGCAACGCTCCGCCCACCGCCGTGCCCGGCGGTACCCCTCCTCCTAGCTGCCGGGCTCGGCCAGGCTGTCCGCCCGCTCGGTCTCGACAGCCCCAGGTTGTAGAGGGCGGCCTGGACGCCCCAGGGGTGGGCGTCTGCCGTCGCGTACTCGAACGTACAGAGGAAGTGGGCGACGGCGGCGTCGAGTTCCCCACGGGCCCGCGCTAGCTAGGTGTCCCAGCCCGCGGAAAATTGCCCCCAGCTCCCGGTAGTGGCGTGTCCCTTCCAGCCGATGCCAGGCCCCGACGTAGGCGGCGTGGGCCGCCTGCCACTGGCGCGTCGCCCGCAGCATCCACCCGTGGATGATGTGGGCCCGGGCCGTCACCAGGTAGTCCCCCCCTGCTCCTTCGCTACCCGGACCGCGTCCTCGGCCTCGGCGAGGGCGGCGCGGATCTGGCCGCGCAGCTCCAGCAGGCGTGCTCGCAGGACTCGCGCCAGCACCTGGTGCCGGGCGTGGTGGACGCCGTTCTCGGCCACGCGCGCCAATGCCGCTTCTGCCTCGTCCAGCACTCCCCGGTCCAGGGCCCACTCAGCCTCGGCCAGCGCCGACCCCAGGACGTAGCGGGCCTCGGCGTCGTCCAGAGTGACCGGCTGGGCCACCTCCAGCAGCAGGTGGGCGCGCACCTCCGCCAGGGGGACATCGAAGGCGATGGCCTCGGGACCCAGGGCCAGCCGGAAGAGCTGCGTCAGGGCCCCCCGGGGGGACTCGATGAGGCGCCATCCCCGCCGCTGAACCTGGCTGACGTGCCGGCGGATCTCCTTCCCCACGCTGGCCGCCTTCGACCGGCTCCAGTGCGGCAGGGCGCGGATGTCGGCGGCGGTGAGGAAGCGATGATTGCCCTGCAGCCGTTGCAGGGCGAGGAAGGCGTAGAGGTCGAGGAACTTGGGCGTCAGGCCCAAACGGCGACCGCCCAGGCGCAGCTCGTGGGCCTGCAGGGACACCTGCAGGGTGGCCTCACCATCGGTCTGGGGCATCCCAACACCCAAAGGGTTGAGCTGCTGTGAGAATCTGTGAATGCATTCTCTGGACGCCCTTCCGATCAAGTAGGCGCCACCTGCGAGGAAGGCACGCGGCGGCGGCTGCCCTGGTCATCGCGACGAAGCGAATATACGTTTCGTTGAGAGCACATTCCCCCTTTTCCCAGATCGACCGCGCGGCGCGTTCCCGCTATAAGGGTCCTCAACAGCCCAAGAACCGCTCACGGAGTCTCGTAAGTCTGTTCGCCGGTGTGTTCGTGGACGCCCGGGCGGGCAGCCCGGTGCCCGAGGGGAGGCCATGGGCTTCACGTACCGCAACGCGGCCGCCGACCAGTGCGCGTACACCGGCACGGCCGGCAGCCGTCACGTGGTCCGGTTCCAGGGCAGCGACTACACCATCATCGGGATCTTCTTCCGCCTGCTGCCCGACGGGCGACGTGCCCTCTGGTACGTCCTGCGCTCCGCGCTGCACCCGCGGGACGGGTTGCGCATGTGGGAAGCGCCTCCCGTGGGGGTCAATCAGAACGGCCAGGCCGGCGGGGACGCCGCCCGCCGGGTCGTCCTGGACGGCGACGCGGCCGCCGGAGGGGTCGTCCCCCCGTGATGGTCTGGTACGCGGTACGCGCCAAGCGGGGGCAGGAGGCCCGCGTCGTGGCCCACCTCACGCCGCGCGGCGTGGGCACGCTGCTCCCCCTGCTGGAGGTGATCCGTCGCTACCGCACGCGCCGCGTCACCCTGCTGGAGCCGCTCTTCCCCGGGTACCTCTTCGTCCGGACTCCCCCCGCTGTCGCGGACCCGCGCACCTACGACCGGGTGCGCTGGGCGCCGGGCGTGCGCTACGTGCTGGGGACGGAGGAGGGGCCCGTCCCCGTCCCCGACGAGGTGGTCGGCGCCATCCAGGTGCGCGTGGCCGAGCTGGGGTTCGTGCGCCCGCGCCGCGGGTACGACCGCGGCGCCCGGGTGCGCTTCCTGCGCGGGCCCCTGGAGGGCTGGAGGCCGTCTTCGACCGGTCCATGTCCCGCGCGGGGCGCGTGCGCGTGCTGCTGGACCTGCTGGGACAACCGCGCGGCGTCGAGGTCGACCTGGCCGACCTGGAGTCGGCCTGACCGTATACTGGCCGCGGCTCGGCCGCGGCCGCGCCTTGCGGACAGCGCCGCACGACCGGCCGCCGGAGAAGTTCGGCGTGCACGGTTGGGGCGGAACTGTGTCCCGGTGACACCCTGAGAGCCGCAACGGAGGTCAGCGGGATGGACGCCCGCCGTCGTCTCGCCGCCGCCGGCGTTGCCGCCCTGGCGGCGCTGCTGCTCCTGTCGCCCGCGTCGCCCCAGGCCGTCTCGAACTACATCCTCGGTCCCGGGGACCTCCTGGAGGTCTCGGTGTGGGGGTACCCCGACCTCACCCGCACCGTGGCCGTCCGCCCCGACGGCAGGGTCAGCCTGCCGCTGGTGGGGGAGGTGCGCGCGGCCGGCCTCTCCGTGGCCCAGCTCACCCGGGTGCTCACGCGGGCCTACGCCGAGTACATCCGCGAGCCCCAGGTCACCGTCATCGTCAAGGAGTTCCGGCGCATCCGTGCCTCGGCCCTGGGACAGGTGGAGCGCCCGGGCACCTATGTGCTCGCGCCGGGCTCGCGCCTCCTCGACCTCCTCTCCGAGGCGGGCGGGCTGACCGAGGCGGCCGCCCCCCAGGGGCAGCTGCTGGTGGCCGGGCGACCGCCCAAGCCTGTCGACCTGCAGAAGGTGCTGGCCGGCGACGCGACGGCGAACCTGGTGCTGCTCGGGGGCGAGACGCTGGTGGTCCCCGAGGACCTGACCAACATCGTGAACGTCCTGGGCGAGGTGCAGCGGCCGGGACGCTACCGGCTGAAGGGGGAGGTCCGGGTGCTGGACGCCCTGCTCATGGCCGGCGGGCTGACCGAAAAGGCCTCCCTGGGCGGGGCGCGGCTGGTGCGGGCCTCGCGCGAGACCGTGGCGCTCCACCTGGACGCCCTGCTGCTGCGCCAGGAGATGGGCCACAACCTGCCGCTGGCGCCGGGGGACACCCTGTTCATCCCGGAGGAGCTCAACACGCGGATCTACGTCCTGGGCGACGTGAACAGCCCGGGCGCCTTCCCGGTGCGGGGCCCGGTGACGCTGCTGCAGGCCATCGCCATGGCCGGCGGGCCGGTGCAGCGGGGCGCGGCCACGGCCAGGGCGGTGCACATCGTGCGGCGCAACGGGGGCGGGGACCAGGTGGTCGCGGGCGGACGGGTGGAGCGGCTGCCCAACGGGGGGACGCTGGTGAGCGTCGAGCTGGCCGCGCTCATGCAGCCGGCGGGGGCGGCGCGGGAGATCGCGGTCCTCCCGGGCGACGTGGTCGTCATCCCCCAGAGCCAGCTCAGCGGCCTGCAGGTCATCCTCAGCATCCTGTCGGGGATCCTGGGGCTCTTCCGCTAGGGATGGTGGCGGGGCGGCGGAGGAGGGGGAGGGGCTCGCTTTTCCAATTCTCCCAACGATGGAACGTGCGTGGCGTCGTCGGCCGCGCGGCGTCGGGGACGGTGCGCGGCCACGACACCACCACCCTCTCCCAGGGGCGTGAGGACCGCATGCCGATCTACGAGTACCGCTGTCAGGAGTGCCGCACCCGGGTCCAGCTCTTCTGGCTCCCCCCGGAGGTCCCCGACCCCGTCTGCACCCGCTGCGGCAGCCGCCGCCTCACCCGCATCATCTCCCGCGTGGCCCGGGTGCGGTCCGAAGAGGACCGGCTGGAGTCGCTGGCCGACGACCCGTCGCTGGCCGAGGTGGACGAGCACGACCCCCGCAGCGTGGCGCGGTTCATGCGCCGCATGGGGCGGGAACTGGGAGAGGACCTGGGCGATGACTTCGACCAGGCGGTGGAGGAGCTGGAGGCGGGGGGCGCCGGGGGCGAAGGGGAGGAGGGCGAGTCGGGGTCCGCGGGGGAGATGGCGGCGGCCGGGCGGGAGTAGGGGTGTCGGACATGCCCTCCTGGCCCTGCTCCTCGTCCTCCTCCTGCCGACCGCGGGCCAGGGGTGGCAGGCCCCGCCCGCAGCGCGGCCGGCAGCCCTGGTCCCCACAGACCACTGGGCGTACGAGGTCCTGTACCGCCTCGCGGTCCTGAACGCCGCCCCGCTCTGGGCGGCATCCACCCGCCCGCTCACACGGCTGGACATCGCGCGGATGCTCGTGGCCGCACAGGAGACGATCCGGTCTGGCACGCTACCGGGCGCCGCACCCGCCTGGGCTCTCGAGGACCTGGAGGCCCTGGCCCGGGCCTTTGCCCCTGAGGTGGCGGCGGTCCGGGGAGGCCAGGCGGTCCGCGGAGGGGGCGCCGACCCAGGCAGCGAGGCCCGACCGGGAGCCCGGCGGGGGAGAGAGCACGACGCATGGCTGGGCGCAGGAGGCGTCCGGGTTACCGGCCGTACCGCATGGGCCCGGCACCCCGGTGGGAGACCCCCTTCCCCTGGGAGCCGCCCGCGCAGCCGCCCGGGGAACCGGCAGCGAGCGGGGCCACCCTCGACCGCCTCACCGTGAGCGCAGTTCGTCCCGGCACCACCGTCCTGCGCCAGACCTTCGACCTGACGCTGCAGCTCGGTCGGGACCTCCACCGGTGGGGGCCTGGCGGGCCCGGAGCCCTGGGAGGCTTCGTCCTCTCGGAGCACGCCGGCCCCCTCGACGCCCTGCGGGTGGCAGCCGCCGGTGACCGGCTGCGCGGCCTCAAGCTCCTGGCCCCGCTCGAGGACGGCCGGTGGCTCCACGGCCTGCGCTACGACTGGCTGCCCACCGCCACGCTGCGCGTGGGCCTCTCGGAGACCGTCGTCACCGCCTCGGGGGTCTACGCCCCCTACGTGCTGACCCCCGTGCCGTTCGTGGCCTACTGGCTCTCGTTGCGGGCCCGCCGCCCTGCGGGCTTCGACGATAAAGTGAACCTGGCTCTGGACCTGGACTGGCGCCCCCGGCCTGGAACCGCGCTCTACGTCGAGGCCTACGTCGACGACTACACCGCCCCCGGCAACCCCTTCCCCAGCCGCCTGGGAGGAGCCGTGGGGATCTACCTCGTCGACCTCTTCCGCGACGGGCGCACCGCGCTGCGGCTGGAGCACGTGCGCGCCACCAACTGGATCTACACCACCACCGGCCGGGCCGCGGACTACACCTGCGCGGCCGCAGCCTGGGCCACTGGTGCGCCCCGGACTGCGAGGCGTGGGCGGTGGAGGCGGCGCGCCCGCCCGTGGCAGGGCGCGCGGGGGTCGCCCTCCGCTACACCCTCCTCCGCAAGGGGCCCGGGCGGCTGGGGGACGTCTGGGCCGACCCGGGCGACGCCTGGGCGCGCCTCTTCCTCTCAGGGGTGGTGGAGACCACCCACGCCCTCACGGCGGCGGTGCGCTGGCAGCCCTCCGATGCGGTCGCGCACCGCCTCAGCGCCACGTGGGCGTCGACTACGAACGCCGGCCACGTCGCCGGCGCGCAGCGACAAGACCTGTACCTGGTGTGGGAGGCCACCCTTGGACTCTGAGCGGAACAGCGATATCGTCCACGACCCTGCCCAGGACCCCTCCCTGGAGCAGGAGCCCACGCTCCGGGACTACCTGGACGTCTTCCTGCGGCGCTGGTGGCTGGTGGCCGCCTGCGTCATCATCCTCGCGGCCACGGCGCTGGGGTTCAGCATCGCCTCCCCGCCTGTCTACCGCGCCCAGACCTCGGTGGTGGTGGACCGCGGCGGGTCCAGCCTCGGCCTGGTGCCGGACATCACCGGCATCAGCCAGCAGACCTTCGTCGACACCCTGGCGGAGATCGTGAAGAGCCGGGCGGTCCTCTCCCGCGCCGTCAGGCTCCTCGGGGTGGAGGCCGCCGCGGCGGAGGAGGCCCTGGACACCCTGCGCCGCGGGCTGAAGGTCCAGCGCGCGCGCAACACCGACCTGATCCTGATCCAGGCGGAAGGCCCCACGCCCTCATCTGCCGCCGCCAACACCAACGCCGTCGGCCGCGCCTTCCTCCAGTGGCACCTGGAGGCGCGCCGCTCCCAGGCCCGCGCCGGGCGGGAGTTCATCGAGGGGCGCCTCTCTGCCCTCAGCGGCGAGCTGCGCGCCGCCGAGGACGCCCTGGCCCGCTACAAGGTGGAAGGCGGGCAGGTCTCGCTCTCCGAGCAGACCACCCTGGTCCTGGAGAAGCTGGCCGACTTCGAGGCGCAGCGCCGCGCGGCGGAGGCGGAGCGGCAGGGGGTGGAGGCGAGCCTCCGCCGCGTGCGCACCGCCCTGGCCCAGCAGGCCCCCACCGTCGCCGCCACCGTCCTCCAGGGCGAAGACCCGGTGGCCACCCAACTGCGCAGCGACCTGGCCAAACTCGAGGTGGAGCTGGTCGGCCTGCGCAAACAGTTCACCGACCGCCACCCCCAGGTCATCGCCACCCGGGCGCGCATCGAGGAGGTGAAAGGGCGCCTGCGGCAGCAGGCGGCGCAGACCCTGCTCTCCCGGCAGATCACCCTGAACCCCCTGCACCAGGACCTGGCGGCGCAGGCGATCCGGCTGGAGGTGGAGCGGCAGGCCCTGCAGGCCCGCGAGACCGCCCTCTCCGCCGCGGCCGCCGCCTACGCCGGGGACCTGAAGCGCCTGCCGCCCAAGGAGGTGGAGCTGGCTCGCCTCACCCGCAACCTCAAGGTGGCGGAGGAGACCTACCTGCTGCTCTCGGGCAAGCTGCAGGAGGCCCGCATCGCCGAGGCCTCCATCGTGGGCGACCTGCGCATCGTGGACGCCGCCGTCCCGCCGGCCACGCCGGTCCGACCCCGGGTCAGGCTGAACACCCTGTTTGGGGCGCTGCTCGGGCTCATGGTGGGGGCGGGGGCTGCCTTCCTCAGCGAGTCGCTGGATGTCACGTTCAAGACCGCCGAGGAGGCCGCCCGGTACCTGCGGCTGCCGCTCCTGGCCGCCGTCCCCCTGGTGCACCGCCGACGCAACGAGCAGGACGGCCACCCCCTGCTCACCACGTCCCACCCGCGATCGCCCTTTGCCGAGGCCTTCCGCCACCTGCGGACCAACCTGCTCTACACCAGCCCGGACCGGCCGCTGCGCCTGCTGTTGATCACCAGCCCCGGCCCGGGGGAAGCCAAGAGCACCGTGGCCGTGAACCTGGCCGTGGCCCTGGCCCAGGCCGGGCGGCGGGTGTGGCTGGTGGAGGCCGACCTGCGCAAGCCCACCCTGGCCTGGACGCTCGGGCCGGAGGGGACGCTCGGGCTGACCGACCTGCTGGTGGACGGGTGGCCCGTGGACCGGGCCCTCCGCGGCACGGAGGTGGACAACCTCTGGTTCGTCCCCAGCGGCACCATCCCCCCAACCCGGCGGAACTGCTGGGCAGCCAGAAGATGCGCGCCCTGCTGGAGCAGGCGCGGGACGGCACCGACGCCGTGGTGATCGACGCCCCGCCGGTCCTCCCGGTGACCGACGCCGCGGTGCTGGCCCCCAGCGTGGACGGGGTCCTGCTGGTGGTGTGGCTGGGGCGCACCCCGCGGGAGGCGGCCCGCCGCGCCCGCGACCGCCTGCTGGCGGTGGGCGCCCGTCCACCGCACCCGGTTTCCATGGACACCCGATAATGGGGGGGAGGTCAACATGGGAGACGGAGGGACGGCGGTGGCTACGGCGCAACGCCCGCACGGG
>JAVHLY010000010.1:77816-90326 GCA_031081585.1 Armatimonadota bacterium | reverse complement strand
CCCGGGCCTCGGGCGGGGATTCAGCCCCGCTGTAGCGGATTGCGGGTACAGGGAACCGCTAGCTCCCCACCTAGCACGGCCGCACCTCATTGTACCCTATTGGCCCAGGAGCAGGCGGGCCCGGTGCGGGGGCCAGTAGATGAGGATCGCCTGCCCCACGAGGAGGTGGCGCTTGACCGCGCCGAACGCGCGGCTGTCCTCGCTGTTGTTGCGGTTGTCCCCCAGGACGAAGACGGAGTCGTCCGGGACGGTCACCGGGCCGTACTCCCCGGCGATCTCCCCGTTCACGTACCGTTCGCTGAGCGGCTGCCCGTTCACCAGGACCTTCCCGTCGCGGATCTCCACGCGCTCGCCGGGCAGCCCCACCACCCGCTTGATGTAGTTGCGCTCGGGGTTGCGTGGGTAGCGCATCACCACCACGTCCCCCCGCTGGGGCGGGCGCAGGTGATAGATGAATTTGCTCACGAGCACCCGGTCGTGCGGCAGCAGCGTCGGCTCCATGGAGTACTGCTCCACCTGGAACGCCTGGGCCACCGAGACCATGATGAGCTGGGCCAGCAGGAAGGCGATGACGAGCGTCTTGGTGACCTCCAGGACGCTCTGGCGGGTGCGTCGCCAGTCGAGCGGCGGCAGGTGCTGCTGGGCCCGGCTGAGGTAACCGCGGAGCGGCTGCAGGGCCTCCTCGAGGGGCGCCAGGGCCCCGGCGATCCGGGCGCGGAGCGGGTGCAGGCGGTGGCCGGCGCGGGCTAGAGCCGCGTGGAGGCGCGCCCGTGCCAGCGCAGCGTACCGCGCCCGAACTTCAACGAAGCGGTGCGATCCCATCACGACCCGCCGGTCCGCAAGAGAGGGGGTGACCTCGACCCCTGATGGCGGAGGGGGCGGGATTTGAACCCGCGAAGCGGCTTGTGACCGCTTACCCGCTCTCCAGGCGGGCGCGCTACCGGGCTACGCGACCCCTCCGGCGGTGCAGGCCCCGGCCTCCGGCCAGGCCTCTGCCTTCGATTATAGCGGGTGCACCCGCCCGGGTCCGCCTATAGCGGGTGCACCCGTCCGGGTCCGCCCGCACATTTTTCACGTCTCGTTCATTGCCCTGCCGGAAGCGGTGAGTATCATGATTCTCCCCGGGCGGCCGGTCCGGTCGGGATGCCTCGAGGACAGCCGCCGATGGATGGCATGACGACAGTCCTCCACCCCCGTGGCGGGCGCCTCCATTCCGAATCCGCACGGGCCCCTCAGCTCGGGGAGGAAGGAGGTGAGAAGCCTGCCGTCGCGTTGAAGGTCATCCGCACGCTCATCTGCACGGAAAGGAGGAGTGGGGAGTCGGTATGGAGCAGGTGCTGATCCTTGCCCGCGGGTTCGACATCCCTCAGGCGACCAGGGCCCAGGTCTCGAGCATGCGCGCCGCCCTGGAGCAGCTGAGCCGTGATCCCAGGGTCAAACAGGTGTTCGGACTCACCGGATACAGCACCGGCTTCGCGATCTGGTCGGAGGTCAGCAACCCGGCCGAAGCCGAGCGTCTCAGCTCGCTGTGCCGCGTCTACGGGCTGACCAACGTGGAGATCTTCCCCCTCGTCAACTCCGAGCACCTGCGCATTGGCCTCGAGGAAGCTGAGCGGGTCTCGGTGACGGTTCCCCGCGAGGTGCCGGCGCCGACGCCTGCTCACGCCGGTACCTGAGCCGCGCGGACACCAGATCGTCGCAACCGGTCACGAGGGGCGGGGCCTGATCCCCGCCCCTCGGTCTCCCCGCCTCGTCGCCTCAGGAGAGAATTTCGGCGCCGTCGGCCGTCTGGACGACGATCGCCCGCGCCCGCGCCTGCTGTTCCCAGACCGCCTCGGGGACATCCTGGACGCGCCTGAAGACCGCGGTCGGCCGCCAGCGTGAGCCGACGTGCAGGATGGAAAGCGGGCCCTGGTGGCGGAAGCGGTTGAAGGCGATCCACAGCCGGGCAGCATGCTCGTCCCGGAACGGTCCTGCAAGTGGGTGACCGCGGCTGTCGAGAACGAGGTAGTCGTGCTCCATGGCGTGCTCCTGTACCAGTGCCCCTCCCCTCGTTTGCCCTGGCGAGACCGGCAGGCAACGTGCGGGCACCATGAACTAGTAATATTGGCGGAGGAGGTGGTCATCTCCTCCTCCTCCATCCCGCATTTCCCCCGAACATTGTCTGTCCGGTCCGGGGACATCGTCCACTCCCTGTGGGAGCTCCGGGGGGAGCTCCGGCCGGATCAGCGGCCGGCCGGACGGGTACCGTCGGCGCCGGTTTCGGCCCCGGCCTCCTGGCCCAGGAGCTGCAGGGCCATCCCCACGGATGGAGTGACGACGAGGAACCGGCGCCCGTGGACGAACTCGAGCATCCGCCGCACCCGAGGAGCGCTGGCCACCACGATCAGGCGGCCGCCCGTCCGGTGCCAGCGGTGATAGGCGTGCTCCAGCGCCTGCACGGCCGCCAGGTCGACGAAGGAGACCCCGCTCAGGTCCACGATGACCGTGGGACTCACCGCCCGCCCCCGCCGCAGGGCGACTCGGAAGAGGTAGACGGTAGAGAGGTCGATGGCGCCGTCGACCCTGAGGAGTGCGGCCTCGCCGATCCGGCTCACCTGCCAGGCGAGGGGCTCCGAGGCCGTCAGTGGCGGCGTGAGCAGCCAGTCCGTCATCCCTTCTTCCTTACGCGCCGGTGCCTTCCTCCCCTTCCCGGATCCAGGCGTGGACCATCTGGGCGGTCGTGAAGGCCACACCGAACTCCCCGCGGGCGTTCACGACGATCAACCCTCCGCGACCGCCGACCTCGGTGACCGTGGCCAGCGCGGCGGTGGCGGCGTCGTCCGGCGACGCGTGGTCGAGCGCGGAGACCGCCCGGAACGCGGCCACGGCGCGGATGAAGGCCTCTCCCGTTCCGGTCGCCGACGCCGCCCCCCGCTGATCGGCATACGTGCCCGCGCCGATGACGGGGGTGTCCCCCACGCGACCGGAGCGTTGCCCGAGCCGTCCTCCCGTAGAGGTCGCTGCCGCCAAGCCCCCCGAGCTGTCGCGGGCCACCGCGCCGACCGTCCCACCCTCCTCTACGCGCCGGGATGCCAGGAAGGTTGCCAGGCGCTCTCGCTGGCGGGGGGTGATGAGGGCCGCCGGGTCGACCCGGGGCAGTCCGGCCTCGCCGGCCAGCGCATCGGCCGGTGGGCCGACCATCAGGACGGTCTCGCGGTCCAGCAGGAGCCGGGCGAGCCTCACGGGATTGCGGGTCCGCGTCACCCAGGCGACAGCTCCCGCCGCCCGGTCCCACCCGCGCATCACCGCCGCGTCCAACTGGACCTGCCCGTCCCGCGTCAGGACCGCTCCCAGGCCGGCGTTGAACTCCGGGTCGTCCTCAAGGGCGGCCACGGCCTCGACGACGGCCTCGACGGCGTCCCCTCCCTGGCGCAAGATCGCCCACCCTCGCCGGGCGGCCTCCAGACAGCCGGCCCGCCGGCGCGCCTCGCGCTCCGCATCCGCCGCGCCCGCCCCGCCGTGGACGACGATGACCCGCATGGACGAGGAGTTCGGCTCCCCCTCCCGGGTTCACCTCGGGACCTCGACAGGTTCATCTCCCACGCACCTCCCTTCCTCGATCCGTGAGGGGAGCGCTCTGGGAAGGTTTCCCCCTTTCGGGCGGTGTGGCCGAGGCGGCCCCTGTGGTCCGAAGCATGACCGAGGCCGCGCTCGTCTCGGCTCGGTCGCGAGCCAGGGGTTTGCACAGGATCTGGGCGAAAAGTGTAGAATTGTATAAGTAATGCAAGATTCGACGCCTCCCCGCTGGCTGCCCCTGCGCGACGCCGCCGCCCTGCTGGGGGTGGACGAGGGCACGTTGCGCCACTGGGCCGATCAGGGGAAGGTCCGCACCTTCCGCACGCCCGGTGGCCACCGGCGCTTCCTGGAGGAGGACCTGCGCGCCCTCATGACCCCGCCGCCCCCGGATGTGGCCGGGGCGTTGCGGCGCCGGACCTTCCGGCTGGCCAGCCAGCTCCCGGCCCGCCGCCTGCGCGCCCAGCCCTGGTTCGCCGGATTGGACGAGGCCTTCCGGCGCCGGGCGCGCGCCTACGGCCGGGCCGTCCTGGAGCTCGTGGCGGGGGCGGCGGGGGGAGAGGTGGAGGCGAAGGCTGCGCTGCGCAAGATCCGCACCATCGGCCACAGCTACGCGCGCGAGCTGCGGCAGGCGGGGCTGTCGCTGTCGCACGCCACCGAGGCCTTCTGCCTCTTCCGCAGCACGCTCCTCCTGCGGACGTTGCAGGTCGCCCCTCCCGGGGAGGCGCAACTGCGGACGCTGCGCCAGGTGAACCGTCTGCTCGACGAGGTCCTGGTCACCATCGTGCGCGACTACGAGGCCCGTCCCGAGGCTCCGGCATGATCGCGGCGGTCGGCATCACCCACAAGACGGCGCCGCTGGCGGTGCGCGAACGCTTCGCCCTCCCCCGCGACACCGCGCGCCGTGCCCTCCAGTCACTGCCCGGCGAGGCGCTGCTGCTGACCACGTGCAACCGGACCGAGCTCTACGGGACGGCGCCGGCCTCGCAGCTGGCCGAGAGACTGCTGGCGGCGGCGGGCTGGTCCGGCGGCGGTGCATCCATCGACCCGCTGGTCGTGTGGGACGCCGCCGAGGCGGTGCGCCACCTCCTGGCGGTCGCTGCCGGGCTGGACTCCATGGTGGTCGGGGAGCCCCAGGTGCTGGCCCAGGTGCGGGCGGCTCTCGCGGAGGCGCGGACGGCAGGCCGGCTGGGCACGGTCCTGGACCGCCTGGGACAGCGCGCTCTCGTCGCCGGCCGTCGGGTGCGCGCGGAGACGCCGCTCGGCCGCGACCGCCCCACCATCCCCAGGGTGGCCGTGCAGGCGGCAGGGGAGCTGCTCGGCGGGCTGCGCGGCCGCCGCCTCCTGCTGGTCGGTGCCGGCAAGGTAGGCATGCTCACCGCCCGGGCGCTGCGCCGCCAGGATCTCGACGCGATCCTCGTGGCCAACCGCACCATCGAGACCGCCCGGGCGCTCGCGCGCGCGGTCGGGGGGCACCCGGTGGCCTTCGACACCCTCGACGAGGCGCTGGGGACGGCCGACATCGTCATCACCTGCACGGGGGCGCCGGCGCCGGTGCTCACCCGGGAGCGCCTGGCCCGCGCGCTGGCCGCGCGTGCCGCAGGGGACCAGTGGAGCCAGCCGATGGTCGTCGTGGACCTGGCCGTGCCGCGCGACGTGGAGCCGGCCGCCCGCCACCTCCCTGGACTGAGCCTGATCGACCTCGATGACCTGCGGGCGCGGGCGCAGAGTGCGGTGCCGCCCGAGGTGGTGGCGGCGGCCACGGCGATCGTGGAGGAGGAGACGGAGGCCTTCCTCACCTGGCTGGCCGGGCGCGAGGCGGTCCCCACGATCCAGGCGCTGCGCCGGCGGGCCGAGGCGCTGCTGGACGCCGAGGTGAGCGGCTGGCGCGACGGCGACGCGGAACGCCTGCGCGCCTTCGGCCGGCGGTTGCTCAACAAGCTCCTCCACCACCCCACGGTGCGCCTGCGCGACCGGGCCGCCACGCACGGGCGGACCTACGTCGAGGTGGTGCGCGACCTGTTCGCCCTGGAAGAGGGCGAAGGCGACGGCGCCCCCGGGCAGCCCGCACCGGTCCGACACGAGGAGATCGGTGGCTGAGCGGCTGAGGCTGGGCACGCGGGGGAGCACGCTGGCCCGCGCACAGGCCGACTTGGTCGTGCAGGCGCTGGCCGCGCGCGGCGCCGCGGTGGAGGTCGTCATCGTGCGCACGGCCGGGGACGAGGGCGGCGGGCGCCCGATCGCGGCCCTGGGCCGCGGGGTCTTCGTGAAGGAGCTGGAGGCCGCCCTGCGCGCGGGGGCGGTGGACCTGGCCGTCCACAGCGCCAAGGACCTGCCCACGGGCGAGAGCCCCGGGCTGCGCATCGCCGCGGTCCTGCGGCGCGGCGATCCGCGGGACGCGCTGGTCAGCCGCGACGGCTCCCCGCTGGCGGGGTTGCGGCCCGGTGCGGTGGTGGGGACGGACAGCCCCAGGCGGCGCGCGTTCCTGCTGGCCGCCCGTCCCGACCTGGCGGTGGTGCCCCTGCGCGGCAACGTCGATACCCGGCTGCGCCGCCTGGAGGCCGGAGCCTGCGATGCCGTGGTGCTGGCGTCTGTGGGACTCGACCGGCTGGGGTGGGGAGACCGGATCACCGAGCGGCTCGACCCCGCGGTGATGCTGCCCGCGCCGGGCCAGGGGGCGCTGTCCGTGCAGGTGCGCGAGGAGGACCGGGCCGTGGAGGCGTGGGTGCGGCCGCTGGACGATCCGGCCACCGCCGCGGAGGTGAGGGCCGAGCGCGCCTTCCTGCAGGCGATGGGCGGGGGATGCCGCGCTCCGATCGCGGCACTGGCCCGGGTGGCGGACGGGCGCCTGGTCCTCCAGGGCGCGGCGGTCAGCCCGGACGGACGGCAGGTGGTGCGGGGGGACGCGTCGGGGGCGCCCCAGGACGCGGCGGCGATCGGGGTGCGGCTGGCTCGCCACCTGCTGGCGCAGGGCGCCGGTGCGCTCGCCGCGGAGGCGCGGACGTGAGGCGCCGCGGCCCGGGCGCCGCACCCACCCGACGGTGAGGGTTCCCGGCGGAGGGGCGCACGTGAGGCGTGTCCTGGTGACGCGGCCGGACGGGCGCGAGCTGTGCGCGAAGTTGCGCGCGCTGGGGTGGGAGGCGGTCGCGATCCCGACGGTGGCGATCATGCCGGTGGAGCCGGGCGGGGATCTCGACCGGGTAGCGCGGCGGCTGGAGGCCTACGACTGGATCGTGGTGACGAGCGCCCACGGCGCGCAGGCGCTGGCGGCCGCACTGGCGCGCACTGGTGCGCCGCGCCCCACCCGTCCGCGGTGGGCGGCGGTGGGTCCGGCGACGGCCAGGGCGCTGCAGGCGGCCGGCGTGCAGGTGGCCGTCGTCCCGGCGCGCTACCTGACCGCCGCCGTGGCGGAGGCCCTCGGCCCGGTCGACGGTCTGACCGTGCTGTTGCCGCGCGCGGACGCCGCCTCCCCGGAGTTGCCGCGGCGGCTGCGAGCGCGCGGGGCGCAGGTCGAGGAGGTCGTCGCCTACCGCACGGTGGAGGGACCGGAGCGCTCCCGTCTGCCGCTGCAGCGGGCGCTGACCGACGGGATTGACGCGGCGCTCTTTACCAGCCCCTCCACGGCGCGGGGGTTCTGGCGCCTGGCCCCGGAGCCCCAGCGGGCGCTGGCGGGGGTGCTGGTCGCGGCCATCGGCCCGGTGACGGCAGGCGCCCTGCGCGCGCTCGGCCGTCCTCCCGACGTCGTGGCCGCCGAACACACGGCGGACGGGCTGGTGGCGGCGCTCGCCGAGGCGGCGAGTCCACCGGTGCGATAGGGAGGGCGAGTCCGCGGGTGCGGTCGGGAGGGCGGGTCCACCGGCGCGCGAGGGAGGGAGGAGGATGCGACACCTGACCGAGACGATGAGCCTGACACGTCGGATGCGGCGGCTGCGGCGCACCGGGGCGCTGCGGGCGCTGGTGCGGGAGACGCGCCTGAGCCCCGACCGCCTCGTCTACCCGCTCTTCGTGCGCTACGGCCAGGGGGTGCGCGAGCCCATCCCGGCGATGCCGGGGCAGTGGCGCCTCTCGGTGGACCAGCTCGCCCGGGAGGCCGCGGAGCTGCGCGCGCTGGGGGTGCGCGCCGTGCTGCTCTTCGGGATCCCCGAGCACAAGGACGCGCTGGGCAGCGGCGCCTACGACGAGGCGGGGGTCGTGCAGCAGGCCTGCCGCGCGCTGCGGGACGCCGACCCCGACCTGGTGATCATGGCCGACGTCTGCCTGTGCGAGTACACGAGCCACGGCCACTGCGGCGTGGTGCGCGGCGACGTGGTGGACAACGACGCGACGCTGGAGGTGCTGGCCCGCACCGCCACCTCGCTGGCGGCGGCGGGCGCGGACGTCGTGGCGCCGAGCGCCATGATGGACGGCCAGGTGGGCGCGATCCGTCGTGCGCTGGACGGGGCGGGCTTTCCTGATACGGCCATCATGGCCTACGCGGCCAAGTACGCTTCGGCCTTCTACGGGCCGTTCCGGGAGGCCGCCGGCTCGGCCCCGCAGTTCGGCGACCGGCGCGGCTACCAGATGGACCCTCCCAACGCCCGCGAGGCGCTGCGCGAGATTGCCCTGGACCTGGAGGAGGGCGCCGACATCGTCATGGTGAAGCCGGCGCTGCCCTACCTGGACGTCGTCCGCGCCGCCCGCGAGGCTGTCGCGGCACCGCTGGCCGCCTACCAGGTCAGCGGGGAGTACGCCATGCTGGTGGCCGCGGCCGAGCGCGGCTGGCTCGACCTGCGCAGCGCCGCCCTGGAGGCGCTCACCGGCATCGCCCGCGCGGGGGCGGACATCCTCATCACCTACTTCGCCAAGGACGTGGCGCGGTGGCTGGCATGAGCGGACGCGGGGAGGCCCCCGACACCGCCACGGCGGCCGACCGCACGGACGCGACGGAGCCCGGGCCCGCCCGGCGCGTCGTCCAGGTGCTGGCCCTACGCGTCGACCCGGCGTGGCGGCGCCTGCCCGAGGCGCAGCGGGACGAGGACCTGGCGCGCTTCCGGGAAGCGGCGGCCGCCGCGGCCGGGCGCGTCCTCACCCACACCTACTCCATGGTAGGGTTGCGCGCCGACTGCGACCTCCTCTTCTGGCGCCTGGCCGCCTCCCTGGAGGACCTGGAGGAGACGGCGGCGCTGCTCCTGCGCTCGGGCCTGGGCCGGTGGTGCCGGGTGGCCCACAGCCTGATCGGGCTGCTGCGCCCGTCCGTGTACGTGAAGCACCCCACCGTCCAGGAGCAGGCGCTCGTCGACGGGCGGCGCAGCCGCTACCTGGTCGTCTACCCCTTCGTGAAGTCCGCCGAGTGGTACCTCACCCCCAGGGAGACGCGGCAGCGGATCATGGCCGAGCACATCCGGGTGGGCCACGCGTACCCCATGGTGCGCCAGCTCCTGGCCTACTCCTTCGGGGTGGACGACCAGGAGTTCATCGTCGCCTACGAGACCGACGACCTGGCGGCCTTCCAGGAGCTGGTCATGGCGCTGCGCGAGACGGAGAGCCGCCGCGCCACGGTGCGCGACACCCCCATCCTCACCGGTGTCCACCGCCCGCTGGAGGACGCCCTGCGGTTGCTCGGGTAACCCGTGGGCCGCGCCGACACGTCCCCCCGGCCCCTGCCCTGCGGCGAGCCGCCGCACTCCATCTTCGCCCGGGCGCGGGTCTGCGGCGGGTCGCGGGCCCGCGCCTATGCCCGCACCGGGGACGAGCTGGCCAGCGACCCCCTCTGCCCCTACCAGCCGTGACGGTGCCGGTGCAGGCGGATCTCCTGGGTCGGGCCGGGCGCCTCTTCCCCGGCGGCGTGAACAGCCCCGTGCGCGCCTTCCGGGCGGTGGGTGGCACGCCGCGCGTCATCGTGCGCGGCCGGGGCGCCCACGTCTGGGATGCGGACGGGGAGCGGCTGGTGGACTACGTCGCCTCGTGGGGCGCCGTCATCCTGGGGCACGCCGACCCGCAGGTCGTCGAGGTGGTGCAGCGCGCCGCCGCCGCGGGCACCAGCTTCGGCGCGCCCACCCCGGGGGAGGTGGAGCTCGCCGAGCTGGTGCAGCGCTTCGTCCCCTCGATGGAACGGATGCGCTTCGTGAACAGCGGCACCGAGGCCGTGATGAGCGCGCTGCGCGTGGCCCGCGCCGCCACCGGCCGGCCGAAGGTGGTGAAGTTCGCCGGGTGCTACCACGGCCACGCCGACATGCTCCTGGTCCAGGCGGGGTCCGGCGTGGCCACCCTGGGGCTGCCCGGCAGTGCCGGCGTGCCGGCCGAGGCCACGCGCCACACGCTGGTCGCGCCGTACAACGACCCCGACGGGGTGGCAGCCCTCTTCCGGGAGTTCCCGGAGGAGATCGCCGCCGTCATCGTGGAGCCGGTGGCCGCGAACATGGGCCTGGTCCTGCCGCGGCCCGGCTTCCTCCAGGCGCTGCGCGACCTGACGGCCAGGTATGGCGCGCTGCTGGTCTTCGACGAGGTTATTACCGGGTTTCGCGTGGCCCCGGGCGGCGCGCAGGAGCGCTATGGCGTGCGCCCCGACCTGACCTGCCTGGGGAAGGTGGTCGGCGGCGGCCTGCCGGTGGGGGTCTACGGGGGGCGCGCCGACCTGATGGCGCAGGTAGCCCCGGAAGGACCCGTCTACCAGGCGGGGACGCTCGCGGGGAACCCGGTGGCCATGGCGGCCGGTGCAGCTGTCCTGCGGCGCCTGCAGGATCCCCAGGTGTACGCCGACCTAGAGGCGGCCACCGCGCGCCTGGCGGAGGGGCTGCGCGACGCGCTGGCGGGCGAGGCCTCCGTGGCCGCCACCTGCGGGATGCTCACCGTCTTCTTCCGCCCCGTGTCTCCCGAGGACTACGCCCAGGCCCAGGAGGGCGATGGGGCACGCTTCACCCGCTTCTTCCACGCCATGCTGCGGCGCGGGGTGCTGCTGCCCCCTTCGCCGTTCGAGGCGTGGTTCCTCACCACAGCCCACACCCCCGACGTCGTGGACGAGACCGTGGCCGCCGCGCGGGCGGCCGCGGCGGAGGTGGCAGCGTGACCGACCGCTTCCTGCGCGCCTGCCGCCGCGAGCCGGTGGACCGCACGCCGGTCTGGTTCATGCGGCAGGCCGGACGGGCGCTGCCCGAGTACCGGGCCGTGCGCCAGCGCTACGGCCTGCTGGAGATCATGCGCCAGCCGGAGCTGTGTGCCGAGGTGACGCTGCAGCCGGTGCGGCGGCTGGGCGTGGACGCCGCCATCCTCTTCGCGGACATCATGCTGCCGCTCGCCGGCATGGGCGTAGAGGTGGAGCTGCGGGACGGTGTGGGGCCGGTCGTCGCCCCGCCGCTGCGCACGCCTGCCGACGTGGACCGCCTGCGGCCGTTCGAGCCGGAGGAGGCGGTGGGGCCGCTGCTCCAGGCGGTGCGGCTGGTGCGTCAGGCCTCGCCGGTCCCCCTGATCGGATTCGCCGGCGCGCCCTTCACGCTGGCCGCCTACCTCATCGAAGGGGGACCCTCGCGCGACTTCCTGCGCGTGAAGGCGTTCATGCACCGCGAGCCTGCGGCGTGGGCCCGCCTGATGGAGCGGCTCACCGACGCCACGGTGGCCTACCTCCGTGCGCAGGTGGCGGCGGGCGCGCAGGCCGTGCAGCTCTTCGACTCCTGGGCGGGCGCGCTCAGTCCCGCCGACTACCGGGACGCCGTGCTCCCGCACGTGCGCCGCCTCATCGCCGCGCTCCCCCCGGTGCCGCTGATCCACTTCGGGACGGGGACAGCCGGCCTGCTCGAGCTGGTGGCCGAGGCCGGGGGGGATGTGATCGGTGTGGACTGGCGCATCCCGCTCGACCTGGCCTGGGCCCGCATCGGCCCTCGGGGTATCCAGGGGAACCTCGACCCGGCGGCCGCGGCGGGCCCGCGTGAGGTGATGGAGCGCCACGCCCGGGCCATCCTGCAGGCGGCCGGGGGCCGCCCCGGGCACATCTTCAACCTGGGCCACGGCATCCTGCCCCACACGCCGGTGGAGAACCTGCAGCGCCTGGTGGACCTGGTGCACGAGGTGGACCCGGTGCACGAGGCGGACCTGCCGTGAAGTCGGCCGTCCTGCTGATGGCCTACGGATCGCCCCGGAGCCTGGACGACGTCGAAGCGTACTACACGCACATCCGTGGGGGGAGGCGGCCCTCCCCCGAGCTGCTGGCGGACCTGGTGGAGCGCTACCGGGCCATCGGCGGGCGCTCGCCGCTCCCGGAGATCACGGCGCGGCAGGCCGCTGCCCTGGAGGAGGAGTTGCGGCGGCGCGGGCATCCGGTGCCGGTGCGGGTGGGGATGAAGCACAGCGCGCCGTTCATCGGTGAAGCGGTGCAGGCGCTGGCGGCGGAAGAGGTCACGCACCTGGTCGGGCTCGTGCTGGCGCCGCACTACTCGCGCATGAGCATCGGCCAGTACGTGGCGGCGGCCGAGGCGGCGCGGCCGGCGGGCGTGACCGCCGTCTACGTCGAGCAGTGGCACGACCACCCGGGCTACCTGCGCGTGGTGGCCGAGCGGGTGCGCGCGGGCCTGGCGGGCCTGCCGGAACCGGCGACCGTGGTCTTCACGGCGCACTCGCTGCCGGAGCGCATCCTCGCCTGGGACGACCCCTACCCGCGCCAGGTGGAGGAGAGCGCCCGCCTCGCCGCGGCGCTGGCCGGGGTGGAGCGCTGGACTGTCGCCTACCAGAGTGCCGGGCGCACGGCGGAGCCCTGGCTGGGCCCGGACCTGCGCTCGACGCTCGCCGACCTCCGCCGCCGGGACGTCCGCGGGGTGCTGGTGGCGCCCATCGGCTTCGTCGCCGACCATCTGGAGGTGCTCTACGACGTCGACCTGGAGGCGCAGTCGGAGGCGGAGCGCCTGGGGATGCGCCTGGCGCGCACGGCCATGCCCAACGACGCGCCGGACTTCATCGCGGTGCTGGCCGACCTGGTGACGCCGCGGC
>JAVHLY010000010.1:70866-77716 GCA_031081585.1 Armatimonadota bacterium | reverse complement strand
CGCCGCGGCCGGAGGATCCTCGCCCGTGAGGGTGGCGGTCGTCGGCGGCGGCATGACGGGGCTCGCCGCCGCCCATGCGCTCGTGACGGCATCCAGCTCGACAGGCCGGACGGCTGGCGAGGTCGTCCTCCTGGAGGCGGACGCGCGCCTGGGCGGCAAGGTCTTGACGGTGCGCCGGGACGGCTTCCTCCTGGAGGCCGGCCCCGACGCCTTCCTGACGACGAAGCCCCACGCGCTCCACCTCACGCGCGCGCTGGGGCTGGAGGCGGAACTCATCGGGCCCGGCGAGCCGCGCACCGTCGCTGTCTTCTG
This sequence comes from Armatimonadota bacterium, assembly GCA_031081585.1. Lineage (NCBI taxonomy): Bacteria > Bacillati > Armatimonadota > Armatimonadota bacterium. Next base: position 77,404 of record JAVHLY010000010.1, on the reverse strand, counting down.
GCGCGGGCGCCTCCAGCCGCTCCCCGAGGGGCTGGCCCTGATCGCGCCGACGCGCGTGGGCCCGCTGCTGCGCAGCACGCTCTTCGGACTCCTGGAGAAGGCCCGCATGGGGTGCGACCTGCTCCTGCCGGCCCGCCGCGACGACGGCGACGAGTCGCTCGCCGTCTTCGTCCGCCGGCGCCTGGGGCAGGCGGCGGTGGACCGCCTGGCCTCACCGCTGCTGGGCGGGATCTATGCCGGGGATGTCGAGCGCCTGAGCCTCCGCGCGACGTTCCCGCACCTGGCCGAGGTGGAACGGCGCTACGGATCGCTGATCCGCGGGCTCGTTGCCTCCCGCCCGGCTCGCCCCGGAGCGTCGGCGGGCCCGGGGCTGCCCGTGTTCATGACGCTGCGCGCAGGGATGGGCCGCCTGGTGGAGCGGCTGGTCGAGGTGCTCGAGGCGGCCGGTGTCGCGGTGCGGGCGGGGACCGCGGTCGAGACCATCGAGCGGCGCCCGGGCGGCTACATGCTCCACCTGGCAGATGGCGGCAGGGTGGACGCCGACGGGGTCATCCTGGCCTGTCCCGCCTATGCCGCGGCGAGGTTGCTGGCACGCCTCGCGCCTGAGGCCGCACGCCTTCTGGACCAGATCCGCTACGCCTCCACCGCCACGGTCAGCCTGGCGTTCCCCGCGATGACGACGACGGGCGTGGTGCCGGGCGGGCACGGATTCGTGGTGGCCAGGGGTGAGGGGGTGCGCATCACCGCCTGCACCTGCCTCTCGGCGAAGTGGCCGGGCCGCGCCCCGCCGGGGACCCTCCTGCTGCGCGCCTACGTCGGCAGCGCCCTCGACCCCGATGTCCTGACGATGACCGACGACGAGATCGTGGCGGAGGTGCGGCGAGACCTGGCCCGCACCATGGGGCTGACCGCCGGTCCGCTCTTCAGCGTCGTCACGCGCTGGCCACAGGCCATGCCGCAGTACGAGGTCGGCCACCTCGAGCGCCTGGCCGAGGTGGACCGGCGCCTGGCCGCCGTCCCCGGTCTCACCCTCGCCGGGGCCGGGTACCGCGGCCTCGGTCTCCCGGACTGCATCCGGCAGGGCCAGGAAGCCGCGCACCGGCTCTTCGCGTCTCTGGGGTGAGGTGACGTAGCCCTCCCGATGGGAGAATGGAGGGGGAGGAGTCTCCGCGGGGGGTGTGACGCCGATGGTAGGGGAAAGGCCACTGACCCAGGTGCCCGTGAACATCTACCAGGAAGGCGATCGCCTGATGGTGGCGGCGCTCCTGCCCGGGATGGAGCCGCCGAGCATTCGCGTCGAGGTCCAGGGCCGCTCGCTGACGATCTACGGGGAACGACGTGGGCCGGGTCAGGAGCGAACCCAGCAGCACCTGCTGCAGGAGTGGAGTGCGGGGCCCTATCGTCGCACGGTGGAGCTGCCCGTGGGGGTGGACGTCGAGAAGGCCAACGCCAGCTACGACAACGGTGTGCTCGTCGTGATCCTGCCTCAGGCCTCAGGGAACAGCACGGGGCAGATCCTCCTCTCCAAAGTGGGCACGATCAAGGGACAGCACGTGGGGCACGTTGGCCATGACCTGCGAGCCCCGGGCGCTCGGCGGGGCTGAGGCAGGTTTGCCACTGAGGAACCGTGTGCGGCGGAGCGGCGAGTCCGCTCCGCCGCACGGTGATCCGCTCTCCGCCGCACGGTGGCCCCTTCCCGACGCCCTGCCGTTCCCGGTGTCCTGTCCGGGGTAGCAGGCCTGCCCGCTGCGATCAGGCCGTGGGTTGGGGCCGGAAGATCCGGCCCGGCTTCCAGGGCGTCCCCAGCAGGGGCAGCAGGTAGTAGTCCAGGCCCAGGTAGCCGGCCACCTTCCAGGCCAGGATGAGCAGGATGGCGATCACGAAGAGGACGGGGTTGGTGCTGGCCGACCCCGCCATCATGAAGTTCCAGTTCATGAAGGCCCCGAAGAAGGCGGCCACTCCCACGAAGGCGCCGAGGACCAGCGCCACGCCGATCAGCAGCTCCCCGTAGGCCACGAGCTTCCCGAACCAGGTGTAGGCCTGGGTGTCCAGCAGGTACTGCAGGAAGTCCCGGTACCAGCCGAAGGCCACCGGGGGCCGGGCCGGCGGCGGTGGAACCTGGACGGCGCGCTCCCAGAACCCCTTGACCGCCAGGCCGGTCACCACCCACGCCGGGTCGGTGATCTTGTGCAGGGCGGCTTCGATCCACTGGTAGCCGAGCCAAACCCGGAGCACCAGCCACAGCCAGGCGGATTTCGTGTTCCCGAAGAGCCACCGGGCGAACGGCGGGTCTTCCATAATGGTCGTTCGACCACCGGAGACATTGCGGGCCATGTGCCTCACCTCCTGGCTCGACCATAGCAGCTCCTGCCCACGCGGCCCATCGGGCCGCAGATCGATCCCGGAGTAGGGCGGCGCCCGATGACTCCTCAGGCGGGTCTCATCCAGGAAGATCCGCCGGCTGCCGTAGGGCCTGGTTCGCGCGGTCCCGGCCCAGGACGGGGGCAGGACCACTCATGGCGCCAGAGCCACCTTGATCGCCCCGTCCCGCTTGCCGGCCGCGGTGGCCAGCGCCTCACCGTACCGCGCGAGGGGGTAGACGTGGGTGAGGAGGGGGGCAAGGTCCACCCGCCGGGCGGCCAGCCACTCCAGGGCCACCGCCAGGGTCGGACGTCGGCCGAGCGGTTCCCCCTCCACCGCGTAGGTGAAGGCGCCGTCGACCCGGAGCTCGTTCAGCCAGATGGGGGTCCAGTCCACCCCGCGCGGCAGCGCCGCCAGGCCGACCAGCGTGACGTGGCCTCCCGGTCGGGTCAGGCGCAGGGCGTCGTCGAGACTGCGGGCGCTGCCGGCGCACTCCAGCGTGAGGGCGGCTCCGCCCCGCAGCACGGGCCGGCCGAAGAGCGGGCGGAGGACCCGCGCGCCGGTCACCTCAGCCACGGCGCCGTAGTACCTCCCCTTCCCGTCGGCGGCCACGACCTCGTCCGCCCCCAATCGTCTGGCCATGGCGGCCTGGAACCGGTGCTTCACCAGGGCCAGGACGCGAGCGCCCGGCGCCAGCGCGCGCAGTGCGGCCACGACGCACAGACCCACGGTGCCGCCGCCCACCACCAGCACCCAGCCGTCCGCCGGGAGCGGCGCGCGCGCCACGGCGTGGACGGCGCAGGCCAGCGGTTCCGCCAGGAGCGCTTCCCGGTCGCTCACCCCGTCCGGCACCGGATGGGCTTGCGCGGCGTGCGCGACGAAAGCCTCCCCCCAGCTCCCGCCCGTATCCCGGCAGGCCCCGATCATCATCCCCGGCGCCAGGAGGCCGTCGGCGAAGCGCAGGCAGCGGTTGTAGGCGCCGGCCGCGCAGCTGGGGCACAGGGGCAGTCCCCGCACCGCGCACGGCAGGAGCGGGTCCACCACCACCCGCTGCCCGGGGCGGAGGCCCTGCACCTCCGCCCCCACCTCCTCCACCGTCCCGACGTTCTCGTGCCCCGGGACGAAGGGAACAGAGGCGAGCGCCGACGTCGCCGGACTCATCGCCAGGCGGAGGAGGTGGAGGTCGCTGCCGCAGACGCCGCCCAGGTGCACGGCCACGCGGACCCACGCTGCAGTCGGGAGGGGCGGACGGGGAATGGCGCGCAGGGCCAGCACCGGGGCGGTGGTCCAGCCCGTCACCCCGGCCAGGCGTGTGAGCGCCCGCCCGGCCAGGTAGCGCACCGGGGTGGGGGTGAAGACCAGGGCCCGCATCAGGACATGGGGACCTGGCGGATGAAGCGGGCCTCCAGGCGGTCGAAGATGTCGTCCAGCGTCCGCCCCGTGATGGTGAGCCCGTGGTTGCGAAGCCCCACCACCGCCGCGGCGGGGTCCGGCGCCGCCCGGACGAGGTCGGCCACGGCCTGGGCCAGCTGCAGCGTGCCGCACGGGTAGTTCACGGTGGTGGAGGGGACGCCCGCCATCCAGGCGTGGACGTGGACGATGGCGCCCACGGTGGGGTGCTCGGTGTAGATCATCCAGTGCTCGATGGCGTCCACCGACACCCGGCGGGGCTTCACCGTGGGCGGGACGCTCAGGCGCATGACGCGCCGGTGGGGGTCGAAGCCGGTCACCAGGAGCATGTCCTCCCCCACCCGGCGCATGTTGGCCTTGTCCACCCCGCTGGCGCTCATCCAGAACGAGGTGGCGTCCCGCCGGACGCTCAGGTTGCCGTAGCTGAGGCCGCCCAGGCCGAAGAGGCGCTGCAGGTGGCGGAAGTCCGCCGGCGGCAGCAGTTCCTGGATGGGGAAGGGCGCGGGGAGGAGGCCCAGGGCGTCCAGCCGCTTCCCCGCCTCGCTGAGCTGGCGCGTGAACTCGTCGCCGTCCCACAGGTGCGGCGGCAGGTCGGGGACGAACTCGTTGTCGATGACCAGTTCCGAGGTGGCCAGCGGCAGCAGTCGGCGGTACAGCTCCTCGAAGTACTCCTCCTCCGGGAGGTCCGGGACGCGGTAGCACCCCTGCTCCAGGGTGACGAAGTAGGTGTCCAGGCGATCCCCCTCCCGCACCAGGTAGATGCACAGGTTGGCCAGGGAGCGGATCAGGATGGGGTAGGCCTGCTTGAGCACATCCTCGGGCCGGCGGTCGCTGAGCGCCACCGACACGGCAAAGGTGGCCTTCCCCTTCCGGCGGTAGGGAACCAGGCGGAGCGGGTCGACGAAGTTGAAGGCCAGCCGCAGGTCCCCGCCCCGCGTGACGTAGCGGTGACCGTGCCGTTCGAAGGTCCGCCGCAGGCCCTGGGCCAGACGGGCCATGGCCGGCTCGTGGAAGAACCCCACGAAAGTGAAGGTCAGCGGGACGTCCAGGGACGGGACAGGGCGGACAGACCGGTCGTGGTTCATCCGTGGTGACCCCCTGGCGGTGATCCTACGGCGCTCCCGGGCTGCCGAGCATCGGGCCCAGGCTGTATCTTGCCGGTCGGGTGATGGGCCGATGGCGCAAATCGAGAGCGGGGCCGATGCCTCTCCCGCCGGCGGGCTGCTAGCATCGCCCCGGCGGCCATGGTCCAGACCCCTCCCTTCCGCAGGATCACGGTGCTGATCGCCGACGACCACGCCATCGTCCGCGAGGGCGTCCGCCTGCTCCTGGAGGCCCAGCCGGACATCGAGGTCGTCGGGGAGGCGCGCGATGGCGAGGAGGCCGTCGAGCTGGCCCGGCGCCTGCGGCCGGACGTGGTCGTGCTCGACGTCAGCATGCCGGGTCGGAACGGCGTGGAGGCCACCCGCGCCATCCGCGACGCCCTGCCCGGGACCCACGTGTTGATCCTGACGATGCACGAAGAGCCCGCCTACGTCTTCCAGCTCCTGCGCCTGGGGGCCGCCGGCTACGTCCCGAAACGCGCCGCGGCCACCGACCTGGTGGGCGGCGTGCGCACGGTGGCCGGGGGAGACACCTACCTCCACCCCTCCATGGCCCAGGAGCTGGTGCGGGACTACCTGGGCTGGGTCCGCTCAGGCGGGGGGACGGGGCAGCTGGACAACCTGACGGACCGGGAGCGCGAGGTGCTGGCCCTCAGCGCGGAGGGGCTGACCACCGCGCAGATCGCCGAGCGGCTCTTCATCAGCGAGAAGACCGCGCAGACCCACCGCGCCCACATCATGAAGAAGCTCGACCTCCACGACCGGGCGCTGCTCGTCCGCTACGCGGTTCGCAAAGGGCTCATTCCTCCCTGACGCCCCCGGGGCCCCGACCCCGGACCGCCCGGCCCGGGGATCCAGGGGGGTGCCCGGGCGGGCCCGACCGTCCGGGTGGACGTGGAAAAGGCCAACGCCACCCGCGCTGAGGCGGGTCAGGGCTCGATCAGCCCCTTGCGGATGGCGTAGCGGACCAGCTCGGCACGGTTGTGCATCCCCAGCTTCTCCATGATGTGCGCCCGGTGGGTCTGTACGGTCTTGACGCTGATGAAGAGCCGCTGGGCGATCTCCTGGTTGGACAGGCCTTCGGCGATGAGCGTCAGGACCTCGCGCTCCCGCTCGGTCAGGCCGTCGAAGCGCTCCCGGTCCTCGCCGCGCTCGAGGCGGCGCAGGTAGTCCTGCAGGACGCTCTTGGCCACCGAGGGGTAGAGGAAGGCCTCGCCGCGGGCGGCGGAGCGGATGGCCTGCGTGAGGTCCTGCGCGGCCCCACGCTTGAGCACGTAGCCCGACGCGCCGGCCTTGAGGAGCTGGAAGACGTAGCTCTCCTCCTCGTGCATGGTCAGGGCCAGGACGTGGATGTCGGGCCACAGCTCCTTGATCCGCTTCGTCGCCTCGATCCCCCCCATCTCGGGCATGGAGAGGTCCATGACCACCACGTCGGGCCGCCGGCTCTGGATGAGCTCCAGGGCCTCGCGGCCATTGGCCGCCTCGCCCACCACCTCGATGTCGGGCTCGCGGGCGAGGACGAGCTTGATGCCCTCGCGCACCACCGCGTGGTCGTCGGCGATCAGGACCCGGATCTTGGCTGGGGTCATCGCTGGTGCCTCAGTCGGGCAGGGTCTCCATCATCGGGACCATTATCGGCCGTTGCCGGCCGGATGGGGAAGCTG